>JANNFJ010001123.1:0-7379 GCA_031379725.1 Calothrix sp. OTE_75_metabat_31 | reverse complement strand
AATATTCTTATTTATACCAATTATATGTGAAGCTGCATAGAATTTTACCCCACACGCCAGTCGCTCATGGAGGAAACCCCCAAGACCACGCTGGCTTCGTGGAGGGTACCCTGTAAGAAGCGCTACGCTCTATAGGGTGGGGTTTTATATTATGCAACTTCATATTAAATTGGTATTAGAGTATTCCAATTAAAAAAATATCCTTTTTCGATATCGTAGGATAGGCGTCTCGCCTGTCCGAAACATCTCTAGACAGGCGCGACGCCTAACAAGACGGGTGAGTTTATTTCTTGGATTACTCTTACTATTCCTTGCTTTTTCCTCTTGATTAGCCAGCTGTGCCGAATTCTTGCGTCCAGTAATAGTTATAGTTGACGCTGCCAGTATCATTTGCTAAATAATAGTAGCCAATTCCCAACTCTTGATAACCAGCATTCATGATATTGGCACGATGTCCAGGACTGTTCATCCAACCTTGTACAACTTCTTGAGGTGTAATATAACCTGCAGCAATATTTTCACCAAGAGATGAGTAGTAATACCCAGCACTAGCTGCGCGATCGCCTGCGTTTGAACCATTCGCTCCAGTATGACTAAAATAGTCTGCGATCGCCATATCTTGGCTGTGAGCTTGAGCAGATTGATTCAATTTTTCATTCAAACGGAGTGGTTGCAAACCAGCGTTCGTGCGTTCTACGTTGGTTAAATTTAGTACTTGTTGAATATAGCTATTCGCAGGTGATGTGGGAATCGGCTCTGGTGAAGTCGCTTGCGGCAGTCCAACTGACGCGGCATCAGTCGAAGCGTCCGATATCAATTTTGTCGAAAAGCTCAAATTGTAGTAAGTATTTTCACCCTTAACTGCTGGACTAACTCGAACATAGTACTGACCGGCATCCAAGTTGCTGTAAGTTATCGATTCACTTGCACTATTTGCATTATTAGAACTGGCAATTACACGGCCTCTGCCATTGAACAGTTCTAAGTCTGCATTCGCATTCAATCCATTCAATACAAGGTTCAGATTAGTATTCTGTACTACTTTGAAGGTATAGCAATCCTTCTGGTCTGCATCACCAACAAAATCTTTTAACACTAATGGTTGAGAACCTAAAACAACCTCTCTTGCTGCTTTAAAGATGTTATTTGCGTAATCAGGAATAGAGGCAGCATCAGACTCCCATCCTGCTACAACTCCAGGGGTCTGTGGTTGAGTTAATACCTGCTCGTTTTTTAACCCTTTGCCCCTTGGCAAATCGCTATTGCTGCCACCAAAAAAATTAAGGTCGAAAAATTTTGACATTTTACGACCTTCAGCAGCACTATATTTTGATAACCGATTAAAACCTTTGGGGTCAGTTAATCCAGCAAAGTCGCTGCTATTAGCACCCTTTGATAACAAGTCCGTAGAAGATAGTTGATAACCTCCATCAAGACCTACATTGCGAATATTCGACAAACCTCTAGCCAGGTCTGTATTAATTGGAGAGTAATTTGTATCAAATAGGGGCATAGGTATGACTCCAGATTAACTGGAATAATGTTTTCGGAAGTTGGTATTCCCTATGCCATGAGGCATCCAGCCATAAAAATAGCTTCTACGGCTGAATATTTAAGAAATAGTTAACTGGGAACACACGTAAGTCATTCTATCAAAAGAAATACACATAATTTGTAGCTCAGTATGGATGACACTGCGTAACCGTGAAATATTTGATGCTCAACTCCATGTCCGCATATACCTAAAGGCATAGTTACAGCTACTATTTCAGCCAGATCGGATTGCTGTAAATATTCAACAAAATTTTATTGTATATTTTTATTAAGTTCATATTTTACCATCAGATAAAAATTGAAACCCCCAAAAAACGCTTTTTATCCCAATAGGTTGAGATAATTTCCTCAGTGCTTAAAGGACTCGTTGTTTAAATAATGACAAAAATACTATTAAGTATTAATGATGAATGACTTATTAAAAGCTAATGCATGACAAATTTCGTTATTAAATAAAGTAATGTAATCAAACATATATTTAAATAGGTTACTGGTGTTGATTTAGACAATACCTGCTTTTTTGTTAAGAGTAGTCCAAGAAGTAGATTATCCCGTCTTGTTAGGCATCCCGCCTGTCCGTGATATATTGTAGGACAGGCGAGACGCCTATCCTACATGTTCTTGTTGGGATATTTTTTTAATTGGAAAACTCTAATGCGATCTTTTAATTAAGGAGACTTCTAATTAAAGAATTATTTCATCACCAAGGCGCAAGCGCGAGTTACCCTGTAGGTTAATTTTAAATTGGGGATAATTTATTTTCTGTTATTCCCTAACATCTGACTTGGAAATATTCAATTTGGATGCTATGGTTTTCATGGCTGCAAGGTGTAGTATTCAAGAGACATCTCCATAAATTAATTATGCGTTGTCCGAAAGCCTTTGTAGGGGCGCAAGGCATTGCGCCCTCACATCATTTTTGGAGATGTCTAAGCTGCAATTGAAAAATTCTCAAATTTACTAAAATATTGTTTTTGTCGATTCAACAAGTAATTTAAGATGGTTCAACCAATTCTGCTGATTGGAAGTAACGGTCAAGTTGGCTCATATCTGGTTCAAACCTTGGCAAAAATAGGTAATATTATCCCTATTGCACGGAAGGATGTAGACCTGACTGAACCAGAAAGTCTTCGCAAAGTGATTCGAGAACACCTTCCTCAAATTATCATTAATGCGGCGGCTTATACTGCTGTTGATAAAGCCCAAAGCGAACCAAAACTAGCGGATGCCATTAATGGAGTAGCACCCGCAGTCATGGCAGAAGAAGCGGAAAAATTGGGTGCGTATTTAATCCATATTTCTACCGATTACGTCTTTGATGGCAGTAACAGTCGTCCCTATAGCGAGACAGATGCGACAAATCCGGTCAGCATTTATGGTACAAGTAAACTAACAGGAGAGCAAGCAATTCAAGAAAATTGTACCTGTTATTTAATTCTTCGTACTGCTTGGGTATATGGCAGCTTAGGTAAAAGCAACTTTGTTAAAACGATGTTACGGTTGGGGAGAGAAAAACAAGAGATTCGGGTAGTTGCCGACCAAATTGGTACACCCACGTCGGCACTTGATATTGCCAATGCGATCGCGTCTCTAGTACCGTTAATTCAAAGTGATATTTCTAGGCTGTCAGGAATATATCATTACACCAACAGTGGTGCAGCCAGTTGGTATGATTTTGCCCATGCAATTTTTGAAGAAGCACAAATTCTCGGCTTTCCACTAAAAATTCAGCAAGTTATCCCTATCACCACACCTGAATACCCCACACCTGCCATTCGTCCAGCATATTCTGTACTTGCTTGCCAAAAAATCTCTGCGGTTTTGGGAACTTACCCACCCTACTGGCGACAAAGCCTTAAAGTGATATTAAAGGAAATGGCACAGGGGGAAGGGCTAAACGGTTAAACAGAAGTTAAACTTATACTTTCAAGTATCTATTACTAGTTAACGTGATTTATTTCCTAACTGTAAATTATTATTCGACTCCGCTTTTAACTGAGTTAATTAAATCGCTACCTACTAACAATGAAAGTTTTTTGTTTAAAATCGTAGTTATTAATAATTCACCTGATGACCAGTCAATAAATAACCTAGCGAGTGAAACAGTTATAATTATAAATGCTGAGTACAATCTTGGTTTTGGTAGTGCCTGTAATTTAGGTCTTAAATCGATTTACACCCAAGATAAACAAGCGATTGTTTGGTTAATTAATCCTGATGCTTATTTTGATAAAAAATCAATTATTCCGATTAATTTATTCTTTGATTCATACCCTCAAATTTCAATTCTTGGTACAATTATTCGTACTCCTACGAATAAGATTTGGTTTGCTGGCGGTCGTTTTCTACCAAGTTTAGGAATTATTAGAACTGATGATGTATTTGCTACAAATGATGATTATGTAAATTGTGATTGGGTTTCTGGGTGCAGCTTAATCGTTAATCTTCGTAATTTTGATGAATGCCCCTTATTTGACCCTAATTACTTCCTTTATTATGAAGATTTTGATTTTTGTCGGCGCTATGCCCAAAAAGGACATACAGTTGCAGTTACAAAATTAATTACTGTAGTTCACGAACCATCTTCGATAACTAATAATTATATTACGCAAAAAAACCGCCATAGTACTTACAGCTATTTATTAACTTTGGACAGATATACAAATAAATTTATTTTTATAATTCGATTGATAAAACTTTTGATTAATGCTTTAGTTTTGATAGTTTTTGAGCCTCAAGTTGCATTTGGGAAACTTGAGGGTATACATGTATTTTGGCGCAAATACTTTATTGAAAAAAGCTATAAAGCTAATTCTTGACTCAAAGGCAATATTTATTTTAACTATCGATGCCCGATATTATGAGACAATTATTAATCAATTTATCAGTAGTTTTTTCCCAACCAACCGGTATAAGTAATTACGCTCTCAACTTATTTCCATATCTAAAAAGTTTAAACCCAACTTTATTAACCGCTGATAATTATCCAGATTTTCATTGTTACCCAATTCCAGATAACTTGACCCCTGCCCAAGGTTTCAAAGGGCATTTTCGGCGTTTAATTTGGACAGAGTTTGAATTAGCGCAAATCTACCAGAAACTCGCATCTAAATTAATATTTTCGCCTATCCCAGAAGCACCACTTTATAGAAATTGCCGTTACATCGTTCAAGTTCATGATTTGATTCCCCTCCGCTTTCCGAATCAACGTTCCCCTCTTTTTCATTTTTCGCGGTATTACGTTCCCCAAGTTCTCAAACAAGCACAGCATATCGTTTGCAATTCTCAATCGACTGCTCGTGATATTACTGATTTTTATGGTATCGAAGCTAAGAAAATTACACCTATTTTATTAGCGTATGATGTCAGTAATTTTCGTCCTATTCAATCATCTCCTGGCTCATACTTTCTCTACTTAGGTAGGCAAGACCCGTATAAAAATTTGCATAGACTCTTAGAGGCATTTGCAGCATTGGTCAAAAGACAAAATAGCGATCGCAAAGAATGTGAATTGTGGTTTGCAGGGCCAACCGACAAGCGTTTTACACCTGGATTACAAACACATATAAAGGAATTGGGAATTAGTAAACAAGTCAAATTCCTCGATTACGTAGCTTACAGCGAACTGCCAAAAATAATTAGTAATGCCCTTGCGCTAGTATTTCCCAGTCTGTGGGAGGGCTTTGGTTTTCCTGTCCTCGAAGCAATGGCTTGTGGAACACCAGTCATTACATCTAATTTATCGTCATTACCCGAAATTGCCCTTGACGCGGCAATATTAATTAATCCTTACAAGACAGCAGAAATAACTGTAGCAATGCAGCAAATATTAGATGATGACGGTATCAAAGAACAACTTTCAATACGAGGATTAGAACGAGCAAAACAATTTAGCTGGGAAAAAACTGGACTCAGTACCTTTGAAGTTATCAAAGACTTTTTGTAGAAGGGGAAAAGGGAGAAGGGGAAGAGGAAAGGGATTAACAACTCCTAACTTCTAACTCGTAACTCCCTACTCCCCACTCCCTCAAGGAGTTACCACAGTACCACCAACAGCACCCGAATATACTAAACCGCGTCGCGTATCCATCGTTAAAATAGAACCATCACGAATTACTTGCGTCGCTTGTTTGACCCCAACAATTACAGGTACACCAAGACGCATTCCAATCACTGCTGCATGACTTGTCAGACTTTCATCCTCAGTAATAATACCTGCTGATTTCCGAATTGCCTCGACAAAATCAGCATTAGTACGCGAAGCCACTAAAATATCGCCATGATTAAAGTTAGCAATATCCATAGCCGTATGGGCAACCCTGGCGCGACCGCTAACCGAACCTTGTCCCAGTCCAATACCTTGACCGAGTACGGCTGTTACTACCTCAACTTTAATCAAGTCAGTTGAACCAGAAACACCTTGGAGTGCCCCTGCGGTCATTACAACCAAATCACCTTCCATAACCAATTTATTCTCTAAGGCGACATTAATCGCCGCTTGGAAAGTTTGTCCTGCTGAAGGCAACTCTAGCACCAATAGAGGTTTGACACCCCAAACCATCTGCAACTGTCGCGCTACATTAACATGAGGTGTAACTGCCAAAATTGGCGTTTGCGGACGGAATTTAGAAACGTTGCGGGCAGTCGCACCAGTTTGTGTAAGCGACATAATTGCTGCTGCACCCAACTGTTCGGAAATTTGCCCTACAGCTTGGCTAATCGCGTTGGGGATTGAACGGCGCGTATCACGTTGCTTACTCGCATTGGCGTTTTCCGCCGCTTCGCGTTCCATACGTTCGGCAATCCGCGCCATTGTGGCTACAGCTTCGACAGCGTAGTTACCAACAGCGGTTTCGTTAGAAAGCATTACCGCATCAGTACCATCTAAAATTGCGTTGGCTACGTCCGAAACTTCGGCGCGGGTTGGACGCGGATTATTCACCATGCTATCGAGCATCTGGGTCGCGGTGATGATGGGAATTCCCAAACGGTTAGCGGTGGCAATTAATCGTTTTTGGAGAACCGGGACATCTTCGGCAGGTAATTCTACCCCTAAATCCCCCCGTGCCACCATTACACCATCGCACAAGGATAGTACAGCTTCCATTTGTTCGATAGCTTCGTGCTTTTCGATTTTGGCAATAACTGGTACTTGCTTACCTGTACTGGAAATAAGTTCTTTGATTTCGATAATATCTTGGGGATTGCGGACGAATGAAAGTGCGACCCAATCAACACCTTGGTCAAGACCGAACATTAAATCTTCGCGGTCTTTGTCGGTCATTGCTTTGACCGAAAGGTATACACCAGGAAAATTAACGCCTTTATTGTTGGATAGCGTGCCACCGACGGTAACGCGACAGTGTAAATCGCCTTTGTCGCGGTTTATTGACTCCACAAGCATTTCCACACGCCCATCATCGAGCATAATACAAGCGTTGAGGGGCACTTCATCCGCTAAATAATCGTAGGTGACGCAGCTAATATCTTGGGTGCCAACAATCGGACGATTTGTTAAAGTGAAGCGATCGCCTTTTGCTACGACTATTGATCCATTTTCAAATTTGCCCAAGCGAATTTTCGGACCTTGTAAGTCCTGAAGAATCCCAACAGGTTGGTTGAGTTCAAATGCCGTTTGTCGAATCAAGCGGATACTACGCTGATGGTCGGCATGGGTACCGTGAGAAAAATTCAATCGCAGCGTCGTCGCACCCGCTTCAATAATCGCTTTGAGCATTTCGGGACTACTGGTTGCAGGACCAATCGTAGCGACAATTTTTGTCCTGCGGATCGAATCTCTTGATTGCATAGGGGATGGTTATAGG
>JANNFJ010001115.1:0-6541 GCA_031379725.1 Calothrix sp. OTE_75_metabat_31 | reverse complement strand
GTTGGATGGTTGATTGGTTGGGGATTTTTGGGTGGGGTCGGGTGGGTTGGAATTTTTGGTTGGGGTGGGGTGGGTTGGAATTTTTGGTTGGGGTGGGGTGGGTTTATGTATATTTTTCGTTTACTGATAAGTTTATTCGTTAACCCACCCCTACCGGTTTCGCGTTTCAATTATCCATCGGTGTGGTATTGGGTTGTACTTTTCAATTGTCCGTCGGTGTGGTGTTGGGTTTTGCGTTATCCAAAAATTGTCGTTTGCATTGTTTGCATATGTACCGTTGCTTGTTGTAACGATGTCCGTTTTTTGATAAATTCTGCGAATTGCAATTCGGGCATTTCATTACTTTCATTACTTGACTTTTAATGTCATCTCCTGCGTAGGGACGTAAATAGGCAATCATTAATTCTTCGATTTGGTCAAAAATCGCTTGACGGTGGGGTTCTGGACTGCGGAGGGCAACTACTAGGAGTGCATTTGCTGCTTGGACGCAAATTTCTGCGACTAGTTGACATTTTTCGGGGTCTAATTGGGGGTTGCGTGTTTGGAGTAATTTTGCTTGGAAGTCTATCCCCTGTTGCGTTAAGCTGTCGTCGATGGTTTGAAACATTGCTTTCGAGGTGAAATATTGTACGAATAGTAACCGGGATGTGGGACTATCGAAAATTTCTTTGAATGTTTCTACCATCATTTTGATAAATTTCTCGAATGGTAGTGTTGTGATGCTCAAACTGTCTATTTTTGCCCAAGCAACTTGAACACGTTCGAGGTGACGCAATTCTAAAGCGTTGAATATTGCTAGCTTGTCGGGGAAAAACTGATATAGGGAACCGATTGCAGTGTGACAACGGGATGCGATCGCATTCATTGTCGCAGCTTCAAATCCAACTTCGTCAAAGACCTCCACCGCAGCATCTAAAATCCGTTCGACACGTTCCTGACTGCGTTTTTGTTGAGGTTGACGACGCATTTTAGGGGTTTTTGGGGTTGAATTCATCTAGAAAACACTGATTATTAACAAAGAACTAATATCTTGACAAACATGAGCAAATCCTCATATTGTTGACATAGAATATAAATGATTATTAGATCCCCGACAACTTCTGCGGATGCCGCTGGCGAATCAGGGGTATCACCCCTCAATATCAGTCACCTATAGCCTTCTCGAATGCCCAAAATCCCGCCCTACCATTCAATGGTAGGGCTAATCGGAACATAGACGCGGTAGCGGCTATGTTCCGATTAGCACTTACTGCTTCAAGCCCGGAGGCGGTTTTGCCCTCTATTCGCCAGGGGTATCCTTTAAGAAGTCGGGGATCTGACCTCCACGACATGCCAAATAAATGACATGGACTATTAAGTAATTTAATAATAAAGGAAAAAAATAATGTCAATGTTAGAAGGTTCTCCTTGGTTAATAGCTCATAAATCAATGCTAGCGATTAATAAACCTTTTAAGGTGTCGCTTTACGGTAACGATTACGTACTGTGGAAAGATGCAAGAGGAAATATTAATGCTTTACAGAATGCTTGTCCCCACATGGGTGCAATGCTTTCGGAAGGATGGTGTCAAGAAAGGGAAGATAAAAGTAGCGTGGTGGTTTGTCCGTTTCATGCATTGGAATTTGATAGTGAAGGATGTACGGTTTTACCGGGTTCTAAAAAGAAGACTTTGCCGCAATTGGAACCACTGGAATTAATCATCCAAGGTGATTTTATTTGGTCGTATGGAGGGAAGGAACTAAAGCAACTAATCCCAGATATATTAAATGAAATTGCTGCTGAATATGACTTTATTGGATGTACTGCCGATACCAGCATTGAAACCGATTTATTGTCGTTGCTGCTGAATATGCACGATTACAACCACCAAAATGGTACGCATCGGTCATTATTTCGCATTCAAGAAGTTAATTTTGAGAAGTTTATCGATAACGGACTGCATTCACATGCTTATTTTAGTATGCCGATTGCCCTTACAGACTTGAAAGAAAAACTAGCAAATCCTGGTTTATTCATGTTTCCCAAAGTACTCGATGCACACCTAGAAAATTACTTCCCATCGTTAGTAGTGCTGCATGGAGAAACTGGTGCGGGTAAATTCAAACAGATTCATTTATTTATCCCCGAATCATCTACCCATTCCCGTACCTTCTGTATGATGTATGGATTGGCAAAAAGTCCGGTATTTAACCTACTCAAACAGAAGTTTCTTGATTTAGCCAAAGTCGTGATTGAACAGGATTCGGATATTTTGCGGAAAATTTACCCCAATACACTGCAAAAAATCAAGCTTAACAATGAAGTCGGAATGGATTGGGTACGACGCAACTTTGAAAATTATCCTCAAGTTGTCGAACCGAATTTATCTAAAAGCTGATATTGCCTGTCCTAAATATTTTTCATCATACCGTAGGATAGGCATCTTGCCTGTCCTGACATTAAGTCTTTACCCACCCCATTATATATCTCCTCTCTCTAAAGGTAGATATGACTCCCTCCAAATGACTGATTAATTCAGTCTGTCGAGCTATAGTCACTTTGTATTGGTATCTCTTAAAGTTTTATTAATCGATGCAGTAAGTAATATCCATTCCAATCTGCCCGATATAGTGAAAATTTAAGCATCCCTCTCGTAATTTCAAAGGCAGGGATACTTTTTAGTCTCAGCAGACACAATGGAGTAAATGAGCGTGATGGCATATCAGAATGGCGTGATGATGCAATATTTCCATTGGTATCTCCCCGATGATGGAGAACTGTGGAATAAACTTAAACATAATGCAAAAGAGCTTGCTGAAGCGGGTTTTGATGCTTTATGGCTTCCACCAGCATACAAGGGAACTGGTGGAGGTATGGATGTCGGGTATGGTGTATATGACTTATACGATTTAGGTGAATTTGACCAAAAAGGTTCGGTACGTACCAAATATGGAACCCGTCAGCAATATTTAGATGCACTTAAAACACTTAAAGAAGTAGGAATTGGTGCATATGTGGATATTGTCTTCAATCACTTGATGGGTGGTGATGAACCCGAAGTAATGAAGGCAACCCCCTATCCTCGTGATAATCGAATTGATCCTAAAGGCGATTTACACGAAATTAAAACTTATACTCATTTTACTTATCCCGGTCGCAAAGGTAAATATTCAAATTTTGAATGGCATTGGTGGCACTTCGATGCTATCGATTACAATGCCAATAACGAAGGCGACGACTCGACCATCTATGTCTTTGAAGGGAAATCCTTTGATGACTATGTTGCTTTAGAAAACGGCAACTTCGACTATTTGATGGGATGCGATGTTGATTTCGAGGAAGAATCAGTCCGTAATCAACTCGCAGAATGGGGTAAATGGTATATTGAGACTACTGGTGCAACAGGTTTCCGCTTAGATGCTGTGAAGCATATTCCTGCATGGTTCTTCCCAATGTGGTTAGACCAGATGAGCGAATTTGCTGGCAAGCAGATGTTTGCAGTGGGTGAATATTGGGACCCCGATATCCAAGCTTTGCACGCATATATTGAAAATACTCAAGGTAAAGTTTCGCTTTTTGATGTTCCTTTGCATTACAATTTCCACTTTGCTAGTAAAGCAAGTGAAAACTATGATATGCGTCAAATCCTCGATGGGACGCTGATGAAAGAACAACCAACTAAAGCTGTGACTTTCGTGGCAAACCACGATTCACAAGCATTACAAGCGTTGGAGTCGGTTGTTGAACCTTGGTTTAAACCGCTAGCCTATGCAATTATTTTGCTTCGTCAAGAAGGCTATCCTTGCGTGTTCTATCCAGATTATTATGGTACTGCATACAAGGATTGGGGTAAGGATGGAGCGGAACATGAGGTTATTATGCCATCGCACCACTTTCTGATTGATAAGTTCCTTCATGCTCGCAAGTATTTTGCTTATGGAGCGCAGTATGATTATTTCGACCACGCAAATACGATTGGGTGGACTCGTTTAGGTGATGAAGAACATCCCCAAGCTATGGCTGTAATTTTAAGCAATGGTGGGGATGGTTTCAAGTCGATGGAAGTTGGTAAAGCGAATACTAAGTTTATTGATTTGACCGACCATATCAAGGAACCTGTTGTAACGAATGAGTCTGGTTGGGGTGAGTTTAGATGTAATGGTGGTTCCGTGTCGGTTTGGGTTGAGGATGTAGATTAATTCGAGACACGATATACCGATGATTAACCGTAGGGGTGGGGTCTCCCCACCCTTTTCGACAATCCACGTGCAGTATTATTTTTAACATTTTTGATAACGAACCACAGAGAACACAGAGAACACAGAGGAAGAAATCAGAGAAATTCATTCGTAGGGGTGGGGTCTCCCCACCCTTTTCGACAATCTAAGTACAATATTATTTCTGATAATGAACCACAAAGACACAAAGAACACAGAGGAAGAAATCACACAGATATATTTGTAGGAGAGTCTCCCTTCCCTTTTTGACATGGATATTATGTCAATGTTGGGTTACGCTGTCGCTCCACCCAACCTACGGTCTATAATTACTACTATTATTTACATTGGACTATTAATGGAAATCAACACCCCGTCTAAATCCCGGACATAGGCAACAGTTTGTCCCTAAGGTTTGATTTTAGGTTGTACGACGTTAATTGCACCAGCTTCGACAGCACAATTAAAAGCATCTGTAACATCTTCTACAACAAAACCAATTTCTACACCATTAGGTAAATTCTGTAAACTATTTTCTTGAAATCCGGATGGAAGATTAGATTGTGCAAGTTGATTAGAAGCAAAAGCAATCGTTGTTTTACCCGTTTCCATTTCACCATATTGATTGCTTTCATGAATAAACCGCTGTTTCAAGTTAAATGCTTTTTCGTAAAAAGCGACTGTTTGCAGAACATCCTGAACATAGATAATAGTGTAAGAGAATTTCATTAGTTTTGCTTCTCACTCGAAAATGACAAAGGAGTTGTATAATTTACAGCTTATACACGATTAATGGATTGATGTAGAAATGTTGAAAGCAATATTACGGTGTGCAGGATTGATAAGCGTTTGCTACTTAATGGTAGGTTGTCCGGAAGAGGGTGTACCAAAAGCTTCCACCACGGCAGAAACTACCTCTACTCCAGTTGCGACATCAACTGCTGTAACTATACCAGCTTCCCCAACTGCAACCCCCACAAGTACCACTAGTTCAGGAAAAGTAATTACTACTCCTTCAGGATTGAAATACGAAGACCTCAAAGTAGGTACAGGTGCAACACCAAAAACAGGTCAAACCGTTTCGGTTCAATATACAGGTACTTTAGAAAATGGTACCAAATTTGATAGCTCACGCGATCGCGGTGTTCCTTTCGAGTTTCAAATCGGTACTGGGCAAGTAATTCCTGGTTGGGACGAAGGTTTAAGCACAATGAAAGTCGGTGGTCGTCGTAATTTAATTGTTCCACCTAATTTAGGTTACGGTGCTGCTGGTGCTGGTGGTGTAATTCCTCCCAATGCTACTTTGATTTTTGATGTGGAATTAGTGGGTGTGAAGTAATAAGGGTGTTGTTCATCAAGGAATATCGCATTTTGAGTTAGCAGGTAACATCAAACACAGCATTTTAATGCTTCAATATCAGCACCGACAACTTTTTCTAAATTCCTAGTAATTTTTTCAATATCCCAGTTCCACCAAGCAATTTCTAACAAAGCATGAATCGTTTCATCGCAAAACCGCGTTCGTATCACAACACCGGGATTCCCTCCAACAATTGTGTACGGTGGAACATCTTTGACAATTACAGATTTTGCGGCAATTATCGCACCGTCACCAACTTTCACCCCTGGCATAATTACCGCATCGTACCCAATCCAAACATCGTTACCAATTACAGTATCCCCCTTAAAAGGGAATTCTTCCGGTTTTGGCATTACACGTTCCCAATCATCACCAAAAATCTGGAATGGATAAGTTGACAAACCAGACATTTTATGGTTAGCGCCATTCATAATAAATTTGACATTCGTAGCTAAAGCGCAAAATTTCCCGATAATTAGTTTGTCGCCAACAAAGGGATAATGGTAAAGAACATTGCGCTCAAAATTTTCTGAATCTTCAACGTCATCATAATATGTAAAGTCGCCAATAATAATGTTTGGATTGGAGACAACATTCTTAATGAAACAAACTTGAGGAAAACCCTCCATTGGGTGCGCTACATTTGGATTCGGGATTGGCATTGTAACTCTCAAATTGATTCTCTGTGTTCTGTGCGTTCTCTGTGGTTCGTTAATAAAAATCCGTCGTAAGGGCACGATATATCGTGCCCCTACCGTGGGATGACGAAAAATCGGCCTATCCTACGGTCACCTAACGGACACCAGCACCACGAGTTACACCCAATTGATTTTGTAACTTTAATTCCCTCCACAACTGCGAACCCGTAATTTTACCTTCCAGCAATAGTTGATACCGCTGTATAGTTTGCATCACTTCCTCTTTTGTCTCATTGACAAACTCAATCCGAAAGCTTTGCAAACCAAGCTTAATTAAGCGTTGTACG
>JANNFJ010001085.1:0-5368 GCA_031379725.1 Calothrix sp. OTE_75_metabat_31 | reverse complement strand
CCCCCTTGTCCCCCTTGCTCCCCTTGTCCCCCTTGTCCCCCTTGCTCCCCTTGTCCCCCTTGTCCCTTCCCCCTTTCCCCTTCCCCTTCTAATTCAGCAGTCACAGAGATAGTACTACCAGGGGCTGAAAATTTGATTGCGTTGCTCAATAGGTTAATTAAAGTTTGAATAATGCGGTCGGGGTCTGCATAAATACGGGCACAAACGAGTGTTACCGCTAAATTTACTCCAGCTTTTTCCGCCATTACCCTAATTTCATCGACTGATTGGGTCATCAAACTGGCAGCATCGCAGATTTGTTTGGTCATCGTCACTTTACCCGACTCAATGCGTTCGATATCGAGAATATCGTTGATGAGACGGATTAAGCGATCGCTATTATTAACGGCAATTTCCAACATCCGTTGGGCTTTTTCGGGTTGGCTTTGGAGGACACCGTTTGCTACCAACCCCAAGGAACCGCGAATCGATGTCAAGGGGGTTCGCAATTCGTGGCTAACCACCGAGACAAATTCATCCTTGAGACGTTCGATTTCTCGGCGATCGCTTATGTCTTTCGCAAAGCAATAATTACCAATTGCTTCCTGGTCTTGGTTGTAAGCTTTGACCATTACTACTTGCTTATCAAATACTGAACCATCTTGCCGTAATGCTCTAGCTTCGACTTCGGCTTTTCCGAGTGCGAGCATTTGTTGGTACGAAGAAGTTACTTTTTCGAGGTCTTCGGGATGGACGGTGGTTTGCCATTCCATACCAATCAGTTTCTCTGGTTGATAACCAAGCATTTGGGCATAAGCACTATTAACATAGATATAACGTCCTTCGTTGTCTAACTGGGCAATACCCTCGACAGCACTTTCCAAAGCAGTACTAAGATTACGTAAATTGGTATCGGCTTGTTTGCGATCGCTTATATCTTCAAATATATAAAGTCGTCCAAAATATCTATCTTGATTGTCACGAATTTGTACTGAAAAACGGCGAATTATACGTTTATCTAAAGAAAACTCATCTTCTATAAATTCGCGTTCCGATTCGATTGGTAAAGGTTTGCATATTTTACGAAATGTTGCCATGCTTGAAACTGGTTCGCAGTCTGCACAACCAACTTTTTTGACTGAGTTTGGTTGTGGTTCTAAGCATTCAATCCCCCAAATTTCGCAAAAGCGATGATTGAAGTAAAGAGTATTATTACTGCGTTCGTCCACAACATAAAATGCTAATGGCGAAGCATTTGCCATTGCTCGCAATAGCGCTTCTTGCCAGCGTAATTCTGACTCAGCTTGTTTGCGCTTGCTGATATCAAAAAGCGTACTTCGACTCATCACAAAGTTACCTGCTGCATCCTTAATTGCGGTTGCATTTAAAAGTACAGGTAAAATTGTGCCGTCCCTACGAATTATCTCGTATTCCAAATCTCTCACCCAGCCAAGTTTTTGGAAATTAGGGAAATTTTGAACAAAATTTATTAAGCTTTCGGCAGTCATAAATTCTGTAAATTTCTTACCAATTATCTCGTCTCGACTGTAGCCCAGCCAATTAAGCTCGGTATCATTAACTTGTACAAACTTGCCTTCTTCATCGAGGGAGTGGTAACCACAAGGAGCATTATTATACAGGTCTTGAACCTCTGCTGTGGATTGCTGTAAACACGCTTCGATAATTTGCCGCTCTGAAATTTCACGCAATAATTCGATATTGATTAATCCGACTTCTTTGGCATATCTACGGTGACGCTGGGTTACATAAACTACCCATGATAATAAGAGAGCAGTTGTTATACCTCCAATTAATACGACTTTAGCAAGGGGAGATTGCTGCTTGGCTAACAATGCTTTAGTTGGTGAAACCCGAATTAGCCAACTTACGCCATTTACATTAACTTTTGCTTGGTGGGTAAATTTATTTATTGATTCCGGGTTGAGGTACTGATTATTAAATATTTCCTCACTGCCGTCAAAAATTGCGATCGCGTATTTCTGGGTCAAATTTTTGTCTAAAATTTCATCCAATAACGGCTGAGTGCGAAAAACTCCAGCGATAAATCCATCAAATTTTTCTTGAGTACCTTGGGAAGGAGAATTTTTAAGAAATAAAGGTACATACACCAAAAAACCCTTACCACCTTGGATAAGGGTAACTGTATTTGTCATCGTGATTTTTTGGCTTGCTTTAGCTCGTTCCAGCCCATCTCGACGACGTTCCTCAGATGCTAAAAAACGGTTTAATATGGCTTGATTGCCCGTCAACGGCATCACCCAACGTACATAATTGTTACTATCAATCCATTCGAGGGCTTGAAACCCTGGATAACCTTGCCAATAATTGGTCGCATCGTCTTCCCACTCATCTTTAGGTGTCCCACCACGCACCTCCCACCGTTGCGCCATCCGTTCTAATGCTAAAATTCTCGTTTGGATTTGAGATGTAATATTTTCACCAACACCCACTGCTGCTAATTCAACATTCCGCGCAATTTGAACTTGTTCATAAACAACCAATTCCCGCCAAAGTAGCAAAGTGACAATCAAAACGCATATACCCACCGCAATCGGCAGCCACATTCGCCAAAACCTAATTCGAGCCTTACTCCTGTATCGTTTCATTGGTAGATTGTGCTTTTGAAGAATCCAGGTTAAATATCCATCGCTCAATAAAACATTAATTAGTAATTTATCTGATTAATTTCAACTTCTTTCTTCCTCTGCGTTCTCTGTGTCTCCGTGGTCAATAAATCTTTCCCTTTTTTCAACAGATGAACAATATAGCGCCTTCAACTCCTTACCATCACGGGGATACTCAGATACACCTAAGCTAAAATGTACATCTAAGTGATTCCCATAATTCAAAGTTTCTTTAATATTTTTAATACATTGTGATATTAAGTAGATAGCAGATTCCAGCTTCATAGAATACAGGCATATTATTAACTCTGCACCTGCCCATCGGCAGATTACTTCATTAATAAATGTACTTTTTAATACTTTTGTACATTGTAATAATACTTCATCCCCTACAGAATGTCCGAACTCAATATTAATTTGTTGGAGATTTTCAAGCTTAAGGCTAGCAAAACATAAAGGTTGATTGTGACGCGAGGCAAGGTTAAGAAGTTTGTTAATTTCTGGGGTTGACTTACGACGATTGGCAAGTCCCGTCAAAGGGTCAATTTGGGCCATATTTCGCAACCAGCGACTTCGTTCAATCCGATTGAGAATGCGCGTTACTAACTCAGGTTCAACTATGGGTTTGCGAACATAATCATCCGCACCAGCAGCAAATACGCGCCGCATTGTATCGGCATCCGCACGGGCAGTTAGAAACAGCACGGGTAAACCACTATGTAAGGGGTCATTTCGCAACACCTGACAAAGCTCAATCCCGTTAATTTGCGGCATTTCTACATCCAAAACCAGCAAATCGGGTTTTTCGTTCTCCAAAGTTTCCCAAAATTTGAGCGGATTATCTAAAGTCGCAACTTCCAACCCCCAAGGTTGTAACAACTGCGAGAGAACAGTGAGTATTTCGGTATCGTCATCTACAATCAAAACTTTTCCCGTATGATTGGGGGATTGTTTGAGTAAATTCGTCGCCATTTCTATAACTGCACTTGCTTCAACAGGCTGATGTAAAAAAGCCCGTCCTCCCAGTCGATTGACCTGAATTCGATTATCCAAACTATCTTGTGCAATTACTAACACTGGGATTGGAGGATTAGCACAATTGAGTTGGGCTAACAACCTTAATTCAGAATTGTTATGGCATTCCCACTCTAGTACTACAACATCTGGACGAGATAAAGTAATTTGCTCGCAAGCGTGGATTGCGTCTGCGACTGTTTCAAATTTTATGCCTGAATTCGTCGCCAAAGAAACCAATTCTTGGACAAACAATTTATCTTTGCTAACTATTAATAATAGTGGACGCTCATCAACCGTTTCTGGTTGCGGGGTTGACCTGGAAATAATCGCTTTTTGCAATTCTTGCCGCAACCCAACAACCAATCCCGACAAATGCAGCTTTTGTGCTTGGGTTAAAGACATTCCCGTTTCTAGCAAATGTTCAATTTCGCTGGACAAACGCGATCCAAAATCGAAGCCAAACATCCCTAAAGACCCTGCAAGTTTATGAGCATTTTGATACCCATTATTAATTAGTTCTTGATCTTGCGTATTTTGGAGTAACGCAGTAGTTGCTTGTTCGAGAACTGTAATGCGATCGCTTAAGGTTTGTTGCGAACGTTCCCAAATACCTGCTGTAATTTTCGCAATTCGCTCGTAATGTAACCGAGAAGCCGCATCATCTACCGCAGGAGTTACCGCATCTTTATTTTTATCCTTTTTTCCCTTTCCCTTTCCCCCTTCCTCCTCTAGCCCCTTCAATCGATAGCCAATGCCATATACTGTTTCAACCGGGTCATTTGGAACACCCGCAGTTCTGAGTTTCTGTCGCAATCCCTTTAAATGCGCTCGAACTGTATCTTCTCCAGGTGTTTCTTCAAACGACCATAAATGGTCAATAATTGCACCGCTACTAAATACCCGTGCAGGGTTGCGAAGAAATAACTCCAACAAACTATATTCTTTAGGAGTTAACCGTATAATCGTACTTAAATATGTAACTTCACAAATATTTGGGTCAAGCCGTAAATTTTCCCATTCGAGTTGGGGAGGTAATATTGTACTTCCCCGACGCAGTAAAGCACGAATGCGGGCTATAACTTCTTGTAAATCAAAAGGTTTGGTAACGTAATCATCTGCCCCAGCATCCAAACCAATAATTTTATTGGTACTGCTATCTTGGGCAGTCAGTAGTATAATTGGTGCTTTAATTCCATCAGAGCGCATTTGCCGACAAAGGGTAATACCATCAAGCTTGGGAAGTATGACATCAAGCAAAATTAACTCATAACTAAAAGCGGATGCTAACTCCCAACCTGCGTTACCATCGGGAGCAACATCAACAGTATAATGCTGGTCGCAGAGCGCTTTTACAAGCGATTGAGCAATTAGTTCATCATCTTCAATTACTAGAATTCTCATAACCGATGCATAAAATTTGCGCTTGCTGCTAATACTTAAGCAAATCAACATTAATTAGCAACTTGCTTGATGGATAGGCAGAGCTAAAATAAGGCTACCGCAATTTAAACAATTATTCTATTAATTTTTTGATACTAAGCAGTAGGGAGTAGGGGAGTAAAGGAAGTGGGGGAGATTGTAAGTAAGTAGTATTCACTAAAGACCTTTTTTGCCTCCCCCTCTCCCCCGCTCTCCCCTTCCCCCGCTCTCCCCCACTCTCCCCTTCTCCCACTCCCTTTCCCTACTCCCCCAACTAAATAATTCCCCATTCTCAATAGACTGTGATA
>JANNFJ010001045.1:0-3091 GCA_031379725.1 Calothrix sp. OTE_75_metabat_31 | reverse complement strand
CCTATACCAGACCCTCTTGACGAAGCAGGGAACACTCCTAAGAATGCTCGCAACTTAGAAAATTTATTGGCTAACAACCAAGGTCGCTACAATTTTACTGCCAATGATTTTGTTGGTAATGTAGATCAAGATGATTTCTACCGCTTTAAATTGGACAATGCAAGTACTTTTAACCTGACCCTCAATGGTTTAAATGCTGATGCTAATTTGCAACTTATTCGAGATAAAAATGACAATGGTGAGATTGACTCGGATGATGAAACTTTCACCTCCAATTCTACTGGAACCAGTCAAGATTTAATTAGTCGGGTTTTAGAGACAGGTACTTACTTTGTCAGAGTCTTTCAAGAGGCATTCAACGCCAATACCAACTATTCTCTGAATTTTTTAGCTGATCTAAACTGGGGGATTATCTTTGGGCAAAATGCCTTTGGACAAACGCTCACTCATAAAATAGGTTTTCAACGAGTTGATACTTCATCGCAGGCTATTGAATCCAATAAGCCAACTTGGGTAATTATTCATGGTAAGGATAATGATCCGCTATCATCCGATATCAATCTATTGGCAAATGCTATAGATAAATACCAAGATGGAGATCAAGTTTTTGCTTTGGACTGGTCATCTGCTGCTAAAGGTTTTTTTCCTGGAACAGGAGCTTCATGGATTGAAACAGCAGCCTTCTGGGCGGTTCAAAAGCTTGTAGATTGGGGTATTGGTTCTAGTAACATTAGTTTAGCAGGTCACAGTTTGGGAGCTTACGTTAGTGCAGAAATCGCTGAGAGAATATCAGGAGGTGTAAATCGTCTACTAGCCTTTGATCCAGCTAAAAGTTTACCAGGTGGCTATGAATCAGAAGAAATTGATTTTAGTAAATATTCTCAATGGTCTTGGGGATTTTACAGTAGTTCTTTTGGAAATTCTGGACGGACTACTACTGCCGACGACGCTTTTACACTGGGTTTTGGCTTCAATAATCCTGAAGATAACCACGGTAACGGACTTGACCTATTTGCTTCCATGTTGGGCAGAAATGATAGTGTTAGTTCTTTATTCAAGTTAGAGCAAATGGGGCAAAGACCTTGGATGCTCGATCAATTTGACGAATCTGGTGAGCGATTTAACCCACTAGGGGGAAAATACGAAGGGCGTATTGAAGCCAAATTAGAAAGTGGTCGTTGGGTTCCTAATATTTTGCGTTATCGGGCTGCCAAGGCTAATTGGTGGGATGCTGATGTAGAACTGCGAGCTTGATTTATTTTAGCCATAACTAGCGTGGGTTCGGATAAAGTCCAACGCCACGCCATTTTTTCTACAACCTAATAAATTTAGTAAAGATAAGTAAGGCTGCCACCTAAAACTGGCTATGCAAATAAGCATACTAAATTTTTCTCTCAAATTCAAAATTTATAAATAACCGACTTTTCAAATAATTAATAAGCTATTACTAAGATTATCACTTGAAAAATCTGATTTTATATAATTTTAATATTTATGTGCTGCATAGTTGACAATTTTATTTGAATTAATAATAACTAACTACTAGTAAAACTATCTATAAAAAATTAATTTTATAAAGTAAATCTACTTTAAGCTTTAGTGTTCAAATAATTATATTTTATGTTGCCATATCCTTATTCTCTAACCCTTCTAGTCATTATTGTTGTTGTCCCAGCAGTGTTAATTATAATTTTAACCATTCTTTCAATTGTTTTTAAAGTCACTAAAAGTAAATATTTTAAATTGTCATTGATAGCACTGGGAATAGTAACCGTGCTTTATGTACTTATATGGATATATATAGCCGTGGCATTAGCGATGAGTAGTAAAATTTACTAGCTATATCTACTTTAGAATCGCTTTAGAGCATAGTCGCACATTATTACCAAAAGTCCAATAGGATTTTTGACTTTCTTGATTTACAAGCTCTTAAATTCAATAGTGGTAAGGCAATAAGCTAGTAAATCAACACCCCACAATCGCTTCTTTCTTAAATTCCCTTCTATCATTTTCGTACCATTTCAGAGCGTGAAGGTAGAAAGTTTGAACGGTGTGGTTGCGATCCATCACACTAGGCTCAGAGCCAAAGATGCCAAGGCAGTAGGCAAGCGGTATCTCCAGCTTCTGGCACAAATGGTAGGACACGAGGCGGGCGGCGTACTCGCAGATACACCCCTTGCAATCTGGAAGTAAGAGAGGCTCGATGCTCTTTAGGCACAGACAAGAGATGCCCTAGTTCGTGCAGGATTAAAGAGACATCGTTTTGATTATCCCAATTAACGCCCTGATCAATAGTGAACTTGCAACCCCTATCAATTCGGCACACCCCCAGCAAAAAGCCATTATTGACAGGTTTAAACTTTACCTCTATGCCATTTTCTTGGCAGTAATTAACAATCTTGTCTTGAATGGTCATTTAGGAGGTTTGCTTTGAAATTAAAAGAATCTATTCTCATGTAGACACCAAATAGCTCACTTCTTGGCAACATACCTAATGTTAAGCAAATTACCGTACAGCCCTTTGATATCCTGATCACAAGTCAAAAAGCTGTCGCACTTATTAAGCAGGGCGGTAGCAATCTGGCAAGCATCTTCCCAGTCACTACCATTTAAAATTTTATCTGCGTAATCAAAAACTGCCTTCTCAAAAGGGAGGGAATAGAAATCTTGGGTTAAACTTTTTAGTCGCTTCAGATAAATTTCCTTATCTGCAACTTTCTCAAAATCAAGATACGCCCGAAGCCTTGCTATAAACAAGGAAAAATTGGAGTAGTAAACATAGTCAAATTCTTCAACCACATCCAAAAGCGTACTCGCATTAGGCTTATTCTTACAGATGAAAATCAGAGCATTAGCGTCAATCAGAAGCTTAGACATCGCTATACTTGTTTCTTAGGGATTTATATAATTCCTTGTTGCTCTCATAAGGGGTGTTATCAACGGGCTGATCTTGCAGCAAAGCTCTCATACGAGAAGCAGTTTTCTGCCCATTGGTCTGCTGGGGATTTTTAACAATCGTGAAAGTGTCCCCCTTGTAGGTAAAATTCACATTCGCCCCTTGCGTTATCTTCTGCATTATATCCTTGAAGCC
>JANNFJ010000685.1:0-3494 GCA_031379725.1 Calothrix sp. OTE_75_metabat_31 | reverse complement strand
TGGATACCCGGCTGTTTGTAACTCTTAACCCCTTCAATGTCTATGTTGCTCAACCTAGTATGCGTCCTGGATGCGTGATTAGACAAAATAGCTGGGCAATTTTAGAACAGAAAAAGCTAGTGACATCCGACCAGGTTAGAGAGTGCAAAAACCGTTTGAATACTTTCGGGTTTACTGGTAATTTGGACAGCGAGAAACCTGATATTCGCTGTATTTATCAAAATGAAGCTGCTCAAAATTTCTTTTCCAGCCAACCAGGTGCTGTTGGCCCTGCCCAGGAAACGGAACGATTCTAAATAAAGTATTTTCAAATTTTAAATTTCTTTATGTCAACTACCTACACTGACACATAAAGGTACAGTGTAGGCTTGCAAAATACTTAGCGAGTCTAGGTTCACGGTATGCAACGTAAGAGTTGGTTAGGGCATGAGATTTGGTAAGGCTAAACGTACAAATATTTCCCTAGTTTGTACCTCTTTACGGTCTAGTCGTGAATAGAAGTTACGCTTATCAAATTGCCCGAAGGGACGGAATTTATTCCAAGTACAAATTAGCACGCCACTTGCTACAACGGGGGGAACCCCCGCAACGCAGTGGCTCAATAATTTGGTTTATCACCATGAATCAAACAACACGAGTTCCAGTAATATCACCAGATGGAAAACCGCTTATGCCGACCACTCCAGCACGGGCGAGGAAGTGGATAAAATCTGATAAAGCTAAAGGGTTACGTAATAAGTTAGGCGTATTTTATGTTCAGTTATTGCGCGAACCATCAGATTACGATACACAAGAAATAGTAACTGGAACAGATAGGGGGAAAGCATTCACAGGAATTGCATTTCAAACTAAATTAGCCACAATCGCATTATTTCATGCTTGCTTACCTGGATTTTATAAATCTAAAAAGACAAGCAAAGACAGGCAATCTGTGACAGGTAAAATGGCAAAGCGAACTGAATTACGCCGTACACGTAGGGGACAGCGTATCAATCGTAAAAAGCCGTTTAAACAAAGAAACCATCGGGAAAAGCGATTTTTAAATCGTCGTCAAAACAAGTTGCCCCCTAGCGTGAAAGCTAACCGAGAAATGGAATTGCGTATCTTAACCGAAATGTCGAAAATCTTACCAATTACCGAGATTAGAGACGAATCATGCGGAGGTAATACTAAGAAAAATGGATTTGGTATATCCCCTGTAACAGTCGGACAGAAATGGTTTAGGTCGCAAGCGTCGAAAATTGCACCTGTTGTAGAGGTAGATTCACTCGACACAGGTAAATACCGCGACCATTTAGGACTTATAAAAAACAAGAAAGATAAATCAGTTCAAAGTCCAGAAACTCATGCGAATGATGCAATTGCGCTAGCATCTACATTTTTTGTTCAATATAAAGAATTCCACACGACTAAAACACACGGGCATCGTTGGGTAGGACAATGTGTCGTAACACCTGCACCATTTGTGGTTGCAGGTCGTCCTAAATTATTCCGTCGTAAATTACACCAAGAAAATTATTCAAAGGGTGGTGTATTAAAGCGGCAAGGTGGAACAATAACACCATTTGGTTTTAGGTCAGGCGATTATGTTCGAGTTAGTCGCAAGGGTGAAGTAATTTGTGGCTGGGTAGGAGGTTTTACTAATTCTGGTAAAACACAAAATATCTCGGTTTATGACCACAATTGGTCACGCATTGGGCAGTTTAACCCTAAAACAGTGAAATTAATTAAACGGAGTTCGAGATTATGCGTAGTAGCCTAGATTATTTTAATTTTAGTTGCTATTATTCTCACTCTCAAAACTGCATTTTGAATCGTTCAAATAACGCAACTAAAACTAATCGGTATTCCTCCCGACACCAATCGGAGTACCGATATGGTGTGGGACTCCTACCTGTTTCAGTTGAAAAAATTAGTAAGATACCAGTAGGGGCACAACAATGTTGTGCCCTTATTTATGCCCTTGACAGTATTATTACTGCGGAAGAACGGGTAAGTTTTGCCCCCAAGGGACTATTCCGGAACCAGGATTATTATTGATGGGGTTATTGCTGGGAACGGGGAAATTCGGCGAAATTAGTGGAGGAGTATTATTGTTAACTCCAGGGAATGGGGTAGAAAAACTTGCGGGGGGAAGCATTGAACCACCCGCCTGCAATGGGCTATTAGGTGTTAATGGGGGTACAGATACATTAGGTGATGTTTGAGTATTGTTGCTGCCGAATGGAGGAAGGGTTGTTGGTTGAGGTGAGTAAATTGGCTGTTGAGGTGGATAATTTGGCTGTTGGGGTAAGTAACTTGGCTGTTGAGGTGGATAATTTGGCTGTTGGGGTGAGTAAATTGGCGGTAAGTTAGTTGGTTGAGGTGGGTATATAGGGGGGGTATTGGTATAGTTAGTTAAAAATGGACGTAATACCCAGCGAGTAGGGTTATTCGGAGATGCGGGTTGCAATTGTACTTGATTTGAATTAAAAGTAGTTCCCGGTGTCAAATCCATGACGATGCGGGTAACATTAGCATTGAGTTGAGAAAGTCGAATTCGTTGGATTGCACCAGAGTAATTTTGTTGAGTAGGAACATAGCCTAATTTGGTGCTGGGCAAGTCTACAACTAAGCGCGGTGGTTGGGAGAGATAAAAGTATTTTGGTTGTGTGGCATTCGAGAGAGTAAATTCGAGTAATGCATTTTCTGGAGAAAATCGCCAGTCTTGAAGTTGAGCATTTAGCGGAATAGCGCTAGTTATGGTTTGAAGGGTAAGTATCCCAGATAAGCTAAATAAGCTAATTGGAAGTAGTTGCTTACACCATTGCAGAAAATTTCTATTTTTGAATAGTTTGTTCATGATTTTCCTTTGCTTGTGCAAATATTTAGGGTTTATTGGAACTGCTATTAGGGTTTTGAGATTTTTCTTCGATTGCGTTGAATTTAATTGGTTTTGATGCGTCGTTTGTAGTAATTTGACCGATGAAACCTCCTTGGGAATTCAGGGTTGCTTGGATAGATAAATTCAAACTATTTGGCTGAGATTGGGTTTTTACAGACGTTTGATCTGCTGGATTATTGCAAAGAATCGCTGTGGGAACTTTTCCAGATAGGGTGATTTGTTGATTGTTAAGTTTGCCTATAAGCGATAAATTATTTTCTTTGGCTGGAGATATTTCTTGGATGTTGGTTGTTGGTAATAAAGATCCATTTAAAAACATACCTGATTGTTGAATGTCTAACATTAGAATGTTTGGTTTTTGGCAATTGGCTAGGTTTTTTAGATCGGTTAGGCGATAGCGTCCGTCAATTGCTAGCGGGGCTTTGAGGTTATTTTAGCCGTAAGCGCTGACTATGTTGAATAATAATAAGACTGAACTAATGGCGATTGTATAGAAGGCTAGGGTGTTGATTTTAGGTTGTGGCATTGAGGTTGGGGTAGCGTGGGGTCGGGCGGGGCGGGTTTATTGATTTTGGTGGTGGGATGGAGGTATCTCTGGTGAACCCGCCCT
>JANNFJ010001015.1:0-3476 GCA_031379725.1 Calothrix sp. OTE_75_metabat_31 | reverse complement strand
CCATTTAGCAATACTTTGACTAGCAATACCCATACTTAATCCACTAATTATCGATGGTGCAATAATCCAAAATATGAGTCCTGATAAACCCGCAATATAACTAGCATCAGAGGAACCTATTGATCTAAAATAAATTAAGCTGACAATAGTGCCTAATACCGAACTAATTATGCTAATCACACGTCGATACAAGTAAGGATTTTTTAACGGAGAGAAAAATAACCGAGTAATTAACCAAATTAATATTCCATTTCCCAAGCCCAAGGGAAAACCAATTACCGCACCAATCATCCCTCCAACCATAGTACCAAAAGCTGGTATGATAACTGTACTATAAATAGCAGCAAAAATTGTTACAGACCCACCACCGATAAAAGTACTTCGCACTATTGAATCCCAGAAAAATAAGTAGTTATTTACTCGTTTGCGAGGTGCGATACTTCCATCGATTCGCATCTCCTCAGTGGCTAAAGTATCTAATGCGATCGCAGCAGTTTGCAATCGTTTCTCTACATTCGTTTCGGTTAACCATTCCAACCAATCTGTAAAAGCCGATGTAAAATTCACAATGGGTGCAAATGCGATTCGCATTCCTTGTTGCGGCAAGTCTGCGGGGTGTATTCCCGTCGCTAAAGCTATCAATGTCGCACCCAAGCTATACAAATCGGAAGCAGGTGTTGCATAACCTCCAAATTGTTCGGGTGGCATATATCCATAAGTTCCGACAACGGTAACGGTTTTTCCAGCTTTACTTGCGAGGGTTTGCACCGAGCCAAAATCAACCAAGTAAATTTTTCCCAGTTGCTTTTTTGTAGTTTCTACCAAGATGATATTACTCGGTTTGATGTCGCGGTGAATAACTGGGGGATATTGTGAATGTAGATAAATTAAGATTTCGAGTAATTGCTTGGCTATATTTTTTAATTCTTTCTCAGTAAATACCCGTCCAGATTGAATGTATTCTTCCAGCGATTTCCCATCTACATAGGTCTGTACGAGTGCATAACCTTTACCTTTCGATTCCAACTCGAAGTAGTCAATATAACTGGGAATTGCTGGATGGTCGAGGGTTTTTAAAGTTTCGGCTTCACGTTCAAATAGCTTCAAATCCTCCCAAGCAAAGTCGCTACTGAAAGTCAGCAGTTTTGCGATCGCTAATTCCCCACTTTCCCTATCGCTGACAAGTATTGTCCGTCTTCCCGACTTTTTCCCCAACTGCTTAAGGATTGTATAGCGATCGTGCAATATTTCCATATCCCCGTTTCCAGTCATGACCTTTGCTACGGTTATAATTCGGTTTTGAGATAACTACACAGCGATTAATACTGATTCCGTAAAAAATTTACACTTGGTAACGTTTGAATCAAGCGGACACGAAGCATAAGGCTGATTCAAGACCAAGAAAACGCATTGGACAATTAGTTGGTGCAGGATGTAGAGACACATGTAATGTCTCTACGTCACGGTTTCTGGCAACGCATAATTATTTTCCATATACCTACATCTACTAACCCAAACTACCGCTATCCCTATTTCCCGCAGGTGGAGTCGAAATCAAGCTTTGTCGAATTACTTCGATTAATTGCGGTTTATCGATTTTACTTTCGGCAACATCTAACACTAAACTATATACTTCATCATTAGATGCAGATAGCTCATAACCATTGAGAATTAAAAATGCTTCCATTACACCTAATGCTGCACGTTTATTACCATCGATAAACGGATGATTCTTACAAAGATGAAATAAATAGGCTGCAGCTTGTTCTGCTATTGTCGGATGAAGCAATTCCCCAAAGAAAGAAGCTTGTGGTTGTGCGAGTGCTGACTCTAAAAGTCCTTCATCTCTCAAACCTAAACTTCCACCAAATTCTGCAATTAAATCGTCATGGATTTCAATTGCTTGTTCTTTATCTATAAAATTAGGAATCAGCAAGACGATGATACACCTCATAGCGATTCTTTTTGGAAGTCAAGAAAGCCTTAAACGCTTCTGATTCCTTAACTTCTGATTTTACCGTTGATATAGCCGCATCCAACTGATTATTTTCTTCGACCGCTTCAGAAATCAAGATAATTACTTTCACACGGGTTTGCTTTTCTATAGTCAATGGTGCATCTAAAGTCAGATGACCTTTCTCATCCACTGTTGCCATGATTTCAATGGCTTTAACTATTCCGGTGGCATTTGTTTGCACTGCGTTTGTACCAAGTTAATTAAGGTTGAAGAAACTACTTCAATTATGCCATTTGAACGTGTGAAACATAATTTTGATGCCGCAAACAGATTGAGAACCTGCTGCTAACCCCTGATTAGCTCCTTTGTATTCTCTAGAAAAATGTATTTAAGGATACAGTTAATTAGACAAAACTTTGATTAGTTAACCTGTTTCTCAGAACTTCACCGCAAGGCGATCGCAAAATTTTTCGGTCTATTGACTGTACAAATGCACCCACATACGCGTCTCCTATCGCTGTCTTTACAAGCAGCTTGAAGGATATTCACATACTTTCATTTGCGTCGAGAAATTTGAAAAATAAAACTTTGAAGCCATTAATAGTGCTACTAAGCAAGACCCTTGGCTATCGCGGGGACCGATATTCCAGTTACCAGGCGTTACGATCTGGTAATTTTTAATCTTGCCTCCTTGAATATCAATCCAATGACATAGTGCCCCACGTGCAGCTTCAGTCGCACCCCAGCCACGTCCGTCTTGTTGTTGGGGTTTGATATACCAGTCGTCGTTGAGACGAAACTCGCGCAGGCAGTGTTCGGCTTGACGGTAGAGTTTGACAATTTCATGCATTCGCGCAAGCTGTCGCACATGGACGCTAGCACCACCCATTTTTTTGAAGGCATCAAGGATAAATCCGTCGTGGTGTTGCCAAGACTCGCCATGTTTACCCCCAGCAACTAGTTGACGGGCAAGGGGTCCGGCTTCGAGTCTACCGTGGTTTTGATGCAGGACTGCGGTTGACCACGAATAGGCATTATCGAAGTCCTTTTTATTGTTGAGGCTGGGTTTAGTCGTGCGATCGCTTGGGTGAATATCGGTGTCAGCTTCTTCGTACCACGAGTGGGTCATGTTCTCGCGGACAAATCCCTGTTCCATTAAAGTGTGACTATCACTAAAGCTGTCGTATACTCCACTTTTCATAATCATCGCCGCATTTCGCCCTTCAATGGTAGGTTTCTGGTATTTCGTCTCATGCGGCAAATAACCCCAACTTACGTATTGACCGACACCCCCACCAAATTTATCCAATCCGATATCCAAACCCATGCGCCAATAAATCCCCAAGTCGGAATTCCAATGTTCGGGCTTTTCATTCAGCCAAACCATGAAGTCGTCGTAAGTGCGAATTTCTTCGTAACGTTCCAACGAACACCCCAACCATACTGCTTCAATCCAGTTACGGCGAAAATATTCGAGAATTGCCCAAGCGCGAGTCACAGCAGTTATATGGTGCCAGGT
>JANNFJ010000958.1:0-2092 GCA_031379725.1 Calothrix sp. OTE_75_metabat_31 | reverse complement strand
TAAGCGTTACGAGTTACATGATGGAGTGATTGTTGAAATGTCGCAGCCAACGGGAAAACACGAGAAAGTCACAAGTTTTTTAACGCTAGAACTAGCCGTGCAAGTTAGGAGTTTGGGAGTTCCCTATCTACTTCCCAAAACTGCATTAGTCAAACCTCCTCAAAGAGATTCGGGATATTTCCCAGATGTTTTGTTAGTAAATTCTGATAATCTCCACAACGAACCCTTGTGGGAAAAAGAGTCAACTGTTATTCAAGGAGAATCAATCCCTTTAGTAATTGAAGTTGTCTCAACAAACTGGCGTGACGACTACCACAAAAAATTTGCTGATTATGAAGAGATGGGCATTCCCGAATATTGGATAGCCGATTATGCCGCACTAGGTGGACGGGATTTTCTCGGTAATCCTAAACAACCTGCTCTTTTTGTGTGTGAAATTGAAGATGGAGAATATGTAAGAAGATTGTTCCGGGGTAACACCCCAATTGTGTCCCCAACCTTTCCCAAACTGAATCTCACCGCGCAGCAGGTTTTTGATGCGGCTTTATAAAGTTTGGTTATTTTAAATATACTAACTGCTCGAGGAACCCGGTTTTGAAATTACCGGGTTTTCAAACAGACTATGTGAGTGTCAAATTAGCCTTAAAAATTATATCGGTAAACATTCGGTTATACCAAAATCGTTATTACCGACCAAAGCTATAAATTTTCTGCGTCTCCAATTGTTCGTAACATATCGACGAGGGTAAAGTGCCTGGGGCAAAAACTTCTCGATCTAACTGAATTTGCAAATTACTCAATGGGTCAACCCCTGGAGAAATTAGAAATTCTACCTTCTCAACATAGGGTAATTGCACTAAGCTATCGAGAATTTGGCTTGTTGCTTGGATATAAGGATGACCTTTTTGAGCATACCAGTCTTTATCAGCCATTCCCGGTTGGTCAAAACCCAGGTGTACTGTTAACGATGGTTTGTCAAAAAGTGCGATCGCCAGGGGACGTGCTTCTTCCTGCAATAATAAGTCGTTGCTTTTTGCTAAAAACCGCATTTTCTCTAACCGTTCGTATCTATCTGTAATACTCTCCGGTTCGTCTTGCCAGTGTATCGCTACTGTCACCAAGTAGGTTTGCAACAGCATGTGACCTAACTTTTTCGCTTTTGTCGCTAAATAATAGGAATTATAATCGTTCGCTTCAATCAACAAGGGTACGCGGTCTACGACTTCCAAACCATAACCCTTCAAGCCCGCAATTTTACGGGGATTGTTGGTAATCAAACGTATCTTATGCACGCCCAAATCCATCAGTATTTGTGCGCCCATCCCGTAGTCGCGCAAATCAGCAGGAAAACCCAACCGTTCGTTTGCTTCAACGGTATCCAGCCCCATATCTTGCAAAGAATAAGCTTTAAGTTTATTGATTAAACCAATCCCGCGCCCTTCTTGACGTAGGTATACTACAACACCCTTCTCGGCACTTTCAATCATTTTCAATGCGGCTTGCAGTTGCATCCGACAATCGCAACGCAGCGAACCTAAAGCATCACCTGTCAAACATTCAGAGTGCATTCGTACCATGACGGCGGTATCATCGAACTGATTCGGTTCGCCTTTAACGACGGCGACATGTTCGGAATTATTAACTGTATGGCGATAACCGTAAATTTTGAAATTCCCGAATTGAGTAGGTAAATCCGTTATGGTTTCCCGGACAATCAACCTGTCATTTCGCAAGCGGTAACTAATTAAATCCGCGATACTAATAATTTTTAGGTTATGCTGCTTGGCATAATCGAATAATTCAGGCAACCGTGCCATCGAACCATTCGGATTTTGGATTTCACAAATTACCCCTGCTGGATATAATCCTGCTAACCGCGATAAATCAATGGCTGCCTCGGTATGTCCAGCACGTTTGAGAACTCCACCATCCCTAGCACGCAAAGGGAAAATATGACCGGGACGACGTAAATCTTGCGGTTTAGTGGCAGGATTTAGGGCTATTTGGATAGTTTTGGCACGGTCATCGGCGGAAATTCCTGTAGTTACGCCTAAATTTGGGCCTGCATCGATACTAACTGTGAATGCCGTTT
>JANNFJ010000953.1:0-1597 GCA_031379725.1 Calothrix sp. OTE_75_metabat_31 | reverse complement strand
CTGGATGACGCAATTGCTGGAACTGGCAAAGTCCAGTTTAAAGTCGATTATCTTGCAACTGGTAATAACACAATTGCTGACATGCGAGGAATATTTTTCAATATTGAAGATAACTCATTACTTAGTGGCTTGCAAGTCATCGGTAACGATATAACAGCTTCAAAATTTGGATCTGCTGGAACAGTTAGCAGCGTTGGTAGTAGCAGTAACAATTTAAATGGTGGTGGCAGTACAAACTTGTTTGATGCTGGCGTAGAAATTGGTCAAGAAGGCATCGGAAGAGGTAAAGGTGATATTCAATCAACTACCTTTACATTATCCCACCTTACCAAAGCTTTGACTCTCGACCAATTTTACAGTCAAAATTTCGGAATGCGCTTGATGAGTGTAGGCAGTGGAACTAGTCGAAATGGAAGCAGCAAACTCATGGGCATTTCTCCTACCAAACCCACTACACCAAGAAGGGTACCTGAACCTACCACAACAGCTGCCCTTGGTTTATTCGCTGTCGGTGCATTGAAATTAACTACGAAAAACAAAAAGCTGGTTTCTCTAAACTAAAAAATAATGCTGAAAAATAAATTTTAAACTTAGGTTGACAAGTACATTAATACTTGTTGACCTTTCCGTTATTGCTCCGTAAGTTCTAAAGTAGATAGGCAAAATAAAATAAAAATATATAACAAAATGTTCGGTATTATTTGGACAGGAAGTAAATGCAAAGCCCAAAACAGTGGATTTAATTTTCTCTCCTAATATTCCTTTTTTCAATAATTAGCTAACCTAGAAATCATCCATTCTCGATCAACTTGATTAAATACTGGTGGCGGTGGGGATTGAGTGTAATCAATCGATAAATCGTACCCAGCTTCGTCGTACTTCGTGCTTTTCAAAAAACAACACAGAAAACTTCAAAGCAAGACATTGAAATTGGACAACAGCGCTATAAAGAAATGACTCAGTTCAAAAAGCAACAACTGGATAACAATTGAGGGTAAAGCAATGGCAGTGATTCAAGGCAGCGATAATGTGTTTGAGGATCTTGGTTTTGGCGTTCCAGAAGCTGCAAATCTGACAGTACGAGCTGACCTTATGCTAAAACTGAGCCAATACATTTTGGAGCAAGGCCTGACTAATGAACAGGCAGCTGACTTTTTTGGTGAGACGCAGCCACAGGTAAATAATTTGATGAATGGCGAAATTAGTCTATTTAGCGTAGATAAATTGATCGATATGCTGGTAAGGGCAGGAATGCGAGTAAAAGTAGAAGTAGTGTCGAAGGTGTAATGTCGGAAAACTTACTATTGCTAGTTAAATACAGTAACATTGCCTTGCTTAAACTAAACATATAGCAAATGCTCATATTCAGAAAAAGCTTACACAGATTTGTTACAACTTTGGGTATCAGCTACGAACAATTTATAGGGAGCATCTTACATGAAGGAAATACAGGTTGTTATGCTGAATGGAGCGTTCGCGTAGCGTGTCCCCTTGGGACTCAGCGCAATGTTCGCGCTTCGCGTTCCCGCAGGGTAGCATCTCAAAACGTACGGCAAGTCGAGATTCTAAAGCCTACGGCACGCTACGCGAACGCTTC
>JANNFJ010000949.1:0-6040 GCA_031379725.1 Calothrix sp. OTE_75_metabat_31 | reverse complement strand
CACACATTTATAAAAATTTAATATTATTTTGAAAAATTATTTAACCCCACCATACCCCACCGCGCCCTTCGTGTTGGTAACCGTATTTACCCCTCCCCGACCCCCGCTTAGGGGATTAAGGGGTGGGATAAAATTCTATGCAGCTAGCCTGTTCCCGGTTGGAGTTGCGTAGCTAGGTCAAAACTGCAAACAAAATGTTCCTCCCTAACCTCTCTACTCTGTGCTGCGCCAGGTGCTACAACGGGGGGAACCCCCGCACGCAACTGGCGCAGCAACGCACTGGCTTCTCCGTGACTCTGTGGTAAATAAGTATTTTATTTGACTACGCAGTTACAGAGGTCGTATAGAAATAAAATAAAGTTTAGTAATCACCTTGACAAGGTTACCCCTTACCCTAGCTTATATGACGATTTCGGAAATTTTCAATATTGCGAATCTTATTGTTTTACCTTTTTGGGCATTGATGATTTTTTTGCCGAAATGGAAGGTAACGCAACGAATAATGGAATCATACATCCCGTTTGTACCGCTAGCATTAACGTATGTATATCTTTTCGTTGTCAGCATTACACCCGAAAATGCTCAAGCTTTATCAAATCCACAGCTAGCTGATATAGCCAAGTTTTTTGCTGATGAAAAAGCTGCTGCCACGGGATGGATTCATTTTTTGGTTATGGATTTATTCGTAGGTCGCTATATATATTTGGAAGGACAAAAAACAGGAGTTTGGACGATTCATTCAATCGCACTATGTTTATTTGCAGGCCCAATGGGATTACTTTCGCATATTCTGACTTATTGGATTTCTACCAAAGTTTTTGGAGTTGGCAATGAAGCAGCAATAATTGGAGAGAAAAATGCAACTATAAATTAGGGGTAGGCTAAACGTCAAGGTAAGAGAAATAACCTTTCCTTTATTCCCCTTCCTTGCTGCGTTTGCGTACTTGCCGTTGACGGTAGGAGTCGATAACGGAATTTTCCATATATCCGCTTTTGGAGTCAGCATTAAGTAGCTGTTCGTATATTTGTTTGGGTACTTCTAGATAATGGTAAGTTTTACCGCACTTAAGTAGTACTTCGAGGATTTGACGGCTTTCGTCGTAACCTACAGCTTGGAGCGTGTTTGATTCAACTTGCTGTAGTTCCATCATGCACCATAGTTTTTGGGAGGGTGAACGTAAATTTGTTCAATTGCTTCTAGTGTGTGTGCTTTTTAGCTATTCGGCGAAAATTGGTATCAACAGTTAACTTAAGTTTTATTACATTTCGACTTAAGTAATTTAAATGTATTCTAGAGTACTGGAATTTAAAAATTAGGTTCGATAAGTAATATAATAATAAATAGTTTTTATCTAAGTAGAAACGCACAAAGATAAAATAATTTGTATCAGCGGTGTATTGACTAAAATTTTGTGTTTTTGACTTGATTTTTGCTGCGTTTTTTGGAGAAAAACAAAACTTTTAAAGCGCAACTTGAGGTAGGAAATGCCAGTAAATCGACCGTTACAGGTATTGCTGGTGCAAAGTGATGACACTGCATTAGTACTTGAACAATTACAAAAATTAGCTTCGCGTACAATTGTAAGTAAACGAGTAGAAATTAAAGCTTTTAGGGAAGCTTTAGAGAGAAATAACTGGGATATTACCATTGCTCAATTCGACTCCCTTGATGCCGCACAATTAATTTATCCCGAACTGTTACATATCCTACGGGAATATCAACTTGATATACCGCTAATTTTGGTTGTCGAGGAAATAACCGCTTCTGTTGCTATTCGTGCAATTAAAGCTGGAGTCAGCGATATAGTTATAACTGCCGAACTTTCAAGACTAAACGAAACCGTCGAGTACGAATTACAGGCAGTTCAATCGCAAGCTGAAGTTAACGAAATTAAACAAAATTTCGTTGTGCTTCCGGAACCGACAGCACGACTCCAACAACTTGCTGCTAATATCCCTGGAGTAATTTACCAATTCTTGCTTACACCTGGAGGAAGCTATTCGTTTCCATTCCTCAGTCCTAGCTGTTATGAAATATACGAACTAACCCCCGCACAAATCCAAGAAAATCCCAAAAAACTCTTGGAAATTGTCAATCGTAGCGAGCGATCGCATCTTGCTTTATCAGTAACTCGCAGTGCTGTTACTTTACAACGCTGGGAATGGGAGGGAAAAATTACTACACCCTCTGGTAAAGAAAAATGGCTCAAAGGTGCAGCTCGTCCGGCACGTCAACCAAATGGGAATATTCTCTGGGATGGGTTAATCATGGATATTACCGAATCAAAACTAACCCAAGCTGCTCTTTCCAATTCTGAAGCTCAATTGCGACAAAAAGCAACCGAACTCGAACAAGCACTGCATCGATTACATAGCACACAAATGCAACTTATTCAAACCGAGAAAATGTCTTCGCTAGGGCAATTAGTTGCAGGTATCGCCCACGAAATCAATAACCCCGTTAACTTTATTTACAATAACCTCAATTTTGCCACCGAGTACAGCCAAAATATTCTCAATTTACTCGAACTATATCAGCAACAATATCCCCATCCCCCAGTAGAAATTCGGACTCAAGTCGAAGAAATCGAATTGGATTTTGTCAAAGAGGATTTACCCAAAATTTTATCTTCGATGCAAATGGGAACAGATCGAATTTGCGAAATTATTCTTGGTTTGCGAAACTTTTCCCGAATCGACCAAAAAAAACCACAAACCGTTGATATTCATCAAGTAATTGATAGTGTGATATTAATTCTCCAACATCGACTAAGGCAAATCGGTGATAACCCTGGTATTGAAATTATCAAAGAATATCAGCAATTACCGCTCATTAAGTGCTATCCCGGTCAACTCAATCAAGTTTTTATGAACTTGATTGCAAATGCCATCGATGCGGTTGAGGAGGGAGTAGGGGAGAGGGGGAGAGGGGGAGAGGCGGGAGAAGGGGGAGTAATAAAAGTTTCTTCTCCCAGTCCCTACTCCTTACTCCCTACTCCCTCGATTCGCATTCGGACACAATTATCAGACAATCAATCGTGCGTATTAATTTGTATTGCTGATAACGGTCTGGGAATTCCCCCGGAAAAACAACAAGAAATTTTTAATACCTTTTTCACAACCAAACCAGTTGATAAAGGTACGGGATTAGGATTATCGATTAGTCAGCAAATCATCGCCCAGAAGCATTCTGGCAAATTATGGTGTACCTCCGAACTCGGACAAGGAACCGAGTTTTGGATTGAAATTCCGATTCAGGGGGATATATAATCGCGTAGGATAGGCTTCTAGCCTGTTTTTTATTCAATTTCCCCAAACAGGCAGGATGCCTATCCTACGTGTTTTTTATTCAATTTCCACAGACAGGCAGGATGCCTATCCTACGTGTTTTTTATTCAATTTCCACAGACAGGCAGGATGCCTATCCTACGGAACTTCAAAACTCGGAAACAACAGCTAATTTTCGTGTTGACTTTTGATTTTTAATTGTCATTGCCGCATTCAAAGTCATTTTCGGCTGATTTGGCTGCAAAATTACAGCTTCATAGGGAACAACTCCAGCAGTTTCGCTATTGATACAGCGAGATGCTTCCCGTGATAAATCTAAGCTGCGAGGTGGGATAAAAGGACCTCGGTCATTTACCCGGACTATCACTGGTTTTCCCGTGTTCAGATTCGTAACTTGCAAAAACGTGTTAAAAGGTAGAGACTTATGTGCCACCGTGAGTTCGTTTTGATTGTAAGTCTCACCATTTGCTGTAGTTCGACCGTGAAAGTAGCCACCATACCACGAAGCTAAACCTGAAAGTTTCTGGTTTGAAGAGGTTAAACCGTACATTTCGAGTTGCCCTTCCACAAGCGATAATACAGGCTTTTGCAGTGCCATTCGCAAATTATTTACCCATTCAATCGCTAATACATCACCACTACGAGTAGTTTTCTGGGGAATTTCTTTATCAATCCCAAATAGGAAACGATTTCCTGTCATCAATGCTGGTACTCCATCAACCAAACCAGGTTTTAGCTGTAAAGCATCTAAATTTGGCGATTTTAAAAGTTTATTTAACCGCATCTGCATTGCATTTGCTTGGGAATGGGAGGGTAAATTGGCAATAGTACGGTTATTTACCCAAACTTCGTAGTTAGATTCATTGCGTTGAATTACTGCTACAGGCAAGGTAGCAGGACGAAGACGCAGCCCGGGAAAATTGGGAAGACGGAAAAAACTTTGCAGCGTTGGTGGTAGTCCGGAACGAAGCGATTGCAAAATCCGATTCGGCAAAAAATCTTGGTCGCTAATACTAGCCTCGATTATTTTTGCTCTTTGCAAAATACCGATATTGTTAGCGGGTTGTTTTTCTGCTAGCAACCCTCTATCTGCTGGACAAAGCCGACTACCAGTAGCTTGAATACCGACTTTAACTTGGTTGGGAATTTGAGTTTTTGTTTGAGTTTTTGCTTTTGATTTTGATTCTTTTGTCCCCCAATCGATGTTAAAAAACCTTGATGGTAATATTGTCGCATTTAAAGTCAGCGTCGATTGCCTGGTGAATACCATCAAAGACCGAGACTTAAGGGTTAACCTTCCTAAATTCGACGAGACTCTATCCGATGATAGTTTAGCGATCGCATTTGGAGGTAAAGTTTCACCCAACGACAAAATCGAACCAATCCAAGATGCAGTGAAAAAAAATCCAAAAAATAGCATAGTAAAGTCAATTTTCTGTTAACAGCGCCCGTTTCAGGTAGAAACCGATTTCAGGCACAAAAATTTTGCAACAACCGAATTCAAACGGCAACAAATTGTTGTCTAAACAGCACAATAGACCTCTAGCCAAATAGAAACTACTGGGCGATCCCCAGCAGAAGTAATAATATCTTGTTGCCGCAAAACAAGCAAATAAAATTTTTGGATGCTGTTTGCATAAGTTGTACCTTTTCGATTTAAATTTTTTATATTTCCCCAATATGAGTCATAAAAATATGCAATAATCACGTAATTTGCAACTGTTGTAATACGGAAATAATGAATATAAAAAGTCTTAGTTTTTACATTGTCGATGTATTCGCATTAACTAAATATACTGGAAATCAACTTGCCGTTTTTAGCAATGCGGAGGGGCTAACAAGTGATGAAATGCAGTCTATAGCTAAAGAAATCAACTATTCAGAAACAACATTTATCATGTCGCAGCAGACTGTAGATGGTGGGTATAACGTCAAAATATTTACACCTGAGTATGAACTTCCATTTGCTGGACATCCGACTTTAGGGACAGCTTTTATACTCCAACAAGAGATAATTCGAGAGTCTATCGAAAAGGTGATTTTGAATTTAGGAGTTGGGCAAATACCAGTAAAATTTGATAGTAATAATAGTGATACTAATTTATGGATGCAACAAAAATTACCTAGCTTCGGGCAATTTTTTTCAGTTGAGGCAATTGCCGAAACCCTGGGACTTGATAACGATGAAATCGATACCCACTATCCAATTCAGGCTGTTTCAACAGGTATTCCATTCATTGTTGTGCCATTGAGAACGCTTACTTCATTAAAACGTATAAAAGTCAATCAAGATAAATATTTGCAATTAATTAGCGGCATTGATGCTAAATGTATTTTGGTCTTTTGCCCAGAAACTTACTACCGAGAAAATCATCTGAATGTACGTGTCTTTTGTGACTATCTAGGTGTACCGGAAGACCCAGCAACGGGTAGTGCTAACGGCTGTCTAGCTGGATATTTAGTTAAGTATTCGTACTTTGGAAAAAATGAAATCAACCTGCGTGTTGAACAAGGTTATGAAATCAAAAGACCATCTTTATTACTTCTCAAATCTTTTATTACAGCCCCAGGTGAACCAATTGAGGTGCATGTGGGTGGCAAAGTAATTATGGTTGCGAAAGGAGAGTTTTTATAGTTAATGGTCGGTTGTCAGTGGTAAGTGGTCAGTGGTCAGTAGTTAGTAATTAGTGGTTATTTTTTCTATAGGACTTCATTTCTCCCCCGTCTCCCCCTTCTCCCCCTTCTCCCCCTT
>JANNFJ010000940.1:0-1940 GCA_031379725.1 Calothrix sp. OTE_75_metabat_31 | reverse complement strand
AGGCTACGCCAACAAAAATCAAATAGTAGTCCTATAGAACAGACAAGTTATGTAGGACAGGCAAGATGCCTATCCTACGCGATCTACTCTGGAACTATTGCATTCCCATCCCTAAGATTTAACAACCCGGAGGTAATAACTTGCTCTCCTGGTTGCAATCCTTTGATAACCTGATAATTATTACCTTTAATATTCCCTAACTTGACAGGTTTTTGTTTAGCGACAAGTTGAGATGGTTTACCAGGTACTGATGGTGCTGTTTCGGCAACATATACAAAGGTTTCTCCACCAACACGCGAGACGGCTGTAGTTGGAATTGATACACCTTGGCGCTGACTCCAAATTACTCGTGCGCGGGCAAATTGCTCCGGACGCAGTTCGTTTTTACTGTTGTTGTAGAGTGCTTTGACGAGCAAAGACTGAGTATTTTTTGCAGTGTTGGGAGTAATAAAGATAACGCGACTTGTTCCCATCATCTGACCTTGAGAATTTATAAGTTCAATTGGCATCCCGTTTCGTAGTTGAGAAGCACGTTCGACGGGTATGTAAACATGTACTTCCAGGGGTTGGTTTTGAGAAATAGTAACTAATTGTGTCGAAGTGTTGACTAAATCGCCAGCTTTCACAGGAATATCGCCAGCAGTACCTGCGAATGGTGCGGTGATGCGGTTATTCTGCTGCTGTTGTTGCTGTTGTTTGGTATTTGCCTGCGCTTTTTGGATGGCTTTTTCGGCTTGGGATATGGTGGTTTGCTGTGCCTTGATTTTGGCTGCGATCGCGTCTAAGTTAGTCTTGGAGGTAGCGAGACGGTTCGCATATTGGTCTTTGGTTTGTCTGGGGGCTGCACCTTGCGATGCTAGGGTGTTGTAGCGGTCGTATTCTTGTTGATTGAGTTTGAGTTCAGTTTGGTTATTAGTCCGTTCAGCTTCGAGGGAAATAAGACTAGAACGAGCATTATCGAGTTGGGTCTGTGCTGCTAAAACTTCGTTGTTGATGGTTGTAACGGGAGTTACTAGCTGACGTGGGTCGATTTGGAGAATGGGTGCCCCTTCTTTGACGGTTTCTCCGGTTCGGGCAAAAATTCGCGTTACTTGCCCTTGGATGGTCGGTACAAGTGTTACTGAACGACGCGATTCTAGGCTAGCTACAAACTCTGAACTGTCTTCAATAATACCCGATTTGACTGTAGATAGCTTGACTGGAATTGTTGGTAATTCTTGTGCAGTCTGAGTTTGAGGTGGTTTACTATGGGGAGTTAGCAAACGCCAAGCAGCAATTCCTCCACCCGTTATTGTTAATATTAACAATGACAACCACCATCGGCGGCGGTTTGGTCGTTGTAGTACTGTGCGGGGACTGTTGTCTTCAAAATCATTTTGCGGTTCTGAGGGAGTCATGCTTTACAAGGAACCTTTGAGGTGAGTAAGAAGCGAGTGGGTTGGAATTGAATGATTCGGCAAAGATGCTAAGACGTAGCGACATGGGGTGCATCTTCGCTTTTAAAGGCTATCTAGAGATATTAAGAGTCTGTTAATTCGTTCAAATAAGCTGTTTTCGTATGTTTGGTCTATCAATTAGAAGTGAATGATAAGACCAAGCTTACAATTGACTGAGCTTTTTGTCATTTCTATATTTGCGGAATATTTTCGATTTTTTTTGTAACGAAATGATTGCGGGGATACCTGCGTGTAATTAATAGTCTTAAATTTTGACTTGTTGATGAATATTAGTGGCAAGTAAAAATACTAGGAGCGGTGAAACCCATTGGTGTCAATTTAACGTATAAATACTGAGTTGATGAATATTAGTGGTAGGTAAAAATATTAGGGGCGGGGAGACCCCGCCCCTACGCCCTCCTAAACTAGTACTGCATGTCATTAGTTTTGATGGGCTTAAAAAAATTTGGTAGTGCGTAGGCAAAGCCAGCCCGCAGGGCTGGC
>JANNFJ010000936.1:0-1661 GCA_031379725.1 Calothrix sp. OTE_75_metabat_31 | reverse complement strand
AGAAGTATCCATGTAAATATCAGAAACCCTAAATCAAGGAAGTTAAAGCTAATTGATTTGTTAATAAAGTATAATTTGCTGCGGTTTCATCTCGCCAGGGAATGTAATTCCCTGGCTAATAGTATAAGTCCATTAAAATGGACTAGTACAATACCTAAAGAGCCAATACATTAATATATGTTGACAAATATAAAGGTATATGCATTAAAATACAAACCTATTTTGGGTAAAATATCTGGGTCTAATTTTTTAGTAATTCTCCGTTGGAGAGGCTACACGAACGCACAAAAACAGAATACCAAAATCCCCAATTTCAACAATATCCCATCCATACCTTGCGTTTTAGAGCAAGCAATTCTACTGGACTGGCTCTCTAAATATTGACAGTAAATCAAAAGCTCGTGGATTTTATGATTAAGATATAGGACTACCCCAAAGATTTTTGAACAGATACGTAGATACGTAGGGTGCGTTAGCACTATGTACGGATTGCTACCAAAAAACTTTTTTATGAAAATTTTCTTCTTTTTAGAATTAAATCAGAAGTACTGCTTAAAACTAAGAGCAAGTAAGGTATCGCAGTTTTTAAGCCCAGAATTGGATATCTTCTGATTCCTCCAAGCAGTATTCTCAAAGTATTTTTTTTGGTAAAATGTTGGATTATTAATTTTTGGCAAAACTCCTGACTATATCCAATTTCTTTTAACTTTGTATATACTTTTACTAAATCTGTATAATGCACTTTAAACCAGGTTTTTTCGTCACTAAGACCGTTGGTTCCACAAGTATATTCAACAAAGACATCATGACTAAACTTGATGCTTCCTTGTAATGCACAGTAAGCTCCCCAAAAAACTTGTATTTCTAAATTATTAAAATTTTGCCACTTTTGTAATGCTATTTTAACTGCATCTGTTCGATATATTTGAGCAGTCATAAAACCTAAACCAAAAATATCCTCTCTGATATGATTTTCGATGAATATTCTGGGGCAATCGTGTGTTTTTTCTTGTGTAATATTAAAATTACGTTCTTTAATAACTTGCGAGCTAATAGCATCGAATCTCGAATAATTAAGAACTAACAAAGACAATTGTGGATGGATTTTCAGATTCTCAATGATATATGATAAAGTATTATTTTTAATTGGGTCGTCATCACCGATTGTCCACACATATGTAGTTTGGGCAGTATTCAGACAAAACATAATATTTCGCATCACACCAATATTGCTAGTATTACGGTTGGATATAAATACAACCTTACTCAATTTATTCTGCCATTTTTTGATAATATCTTGAGTATTATCAGTTGAGCAATTATCTGAAATTAGGATTTCACAATCATTTTCAAATCCTAAAATTGCTTGACTTAACCATTCTAGTTGTTTGTCTAATAGTGCAGATCGATTAAATGTAGGAATAGCAATAGTTAATAAGCGAGTCATAAAAGATTAATGGAATAATGATTCGTGCGATTCTAGCAGGGAAATGTCTTTAACTTTGTAGCAAATGAAACTTCTGGTATCTAACAGTATAAATGCATAAAGGTTTTCAACAGTCTTTTGAAAGTAACCAAATACATTAGTGTTACTGGATACTAAGTTGGGTTAAGCCGCAGGGCAAACGCATCTAAAAATTAAGCAGGCTGCGGCGTAGCCG
>JANNFJ010000917.1:0-1573 GCA_031379725.1 Calothrix sp. OTE_75_metabat_31 | reverse complement strand
TACCTATCTTTTCCATATATACCAAGTGTACAAGTTTTTTTTATCCACATTAGCATCACGCCGCAAGGATTCTCACATTGTTAAAGTTTGTAATTATTCCTTGTGTACAAGCAAAATATAGTATCTCATGTACACATGGCAAATAAAAACCCGGTGCAAACCGGGCATCAACAAAAAATATCTACATCTATGATTACCAAAATACCGGCTACAAATCAACTAGCACAAACTCTTGAAGAGTTCGTATCAGCGGCAGAGGCATTTTTGCAAAATCATTACGTTGGTGGCAGCGATAAAAGCGATGTTGAAGTGATTCTCAAAGCTGTTGATAATTTAAAGCTTGATATCGACAAACAAGCTTTGGAGCAAGAGTTTGAACTAGCTTGCGAACAGCAAGACTCGATATCCGATTACTACGATTCGGCTTGGTACTAATTCGTAATTGACCTGAGTAAGTCTTAAAACTGCTCCAACCACTCTTCAAGCAATCTACCTAAAACTCAAATGCATAACGTCACAGACATCAACAACTTCCGCACCTCCCTCCGCCAAGAACGCAACGACACAGCAACTTACTGGTTTGATCTAGGTGAAAGCGACTACAGTTCTGGATTGGCACAGCGGTATCCCGATAATTCTTGGTACGTGATGGGATGGTATGACCGTGCTTACCAAATTGAGATTGGGTTGGACTAGGAACTAAAAGCGACTTCCCCCAATTTATCGGGGGTTTGTTAAAACAATGGAATTGCCAAAATACTCATCACCATTTATCTAAATTTGACGAACTATGACACCTGACCAGTTTAATCTTTGGCTCGAAGTTCAGCACCGACAAATTACTGCATTAGAGCAAATTGCTGAAGCTTTGGACAGACTTGCTCCCAATACTGCACCAAACTATCAGCGTTCTTTAGAGGAATTCAGAAGTTTTGCTTGGGAATCAATCAACGCAACCATCGAGCGCTCCGACCAGTACGGCGCGGCAATTGTGAACTGGCGCGGGTATCAATTTGTGAGGCGATCGCCCTCCAATAAATTTGGTGAAGCGATTTGGTTTTCGCGCTGCGTTGGTAAGGATGAAACGGGTGAGAACAAGTACGAGCGGCTGATTACTTTTAAACCAACTTCAAAGGCGCAAGTTGATGCAATTCCCGAAAAAGTTTCTCGACTCATGACCAACAGCTAATAGCTACACTTACCAAAACGAGGAGACATCTAATGACTAACCAAAATTTATATACTGCTCAAAAAATCAGCGACCTAATGAACGCGCTACAGCAGCTAATTGCTGAACTCGACAACGAGGAGCCTGACGAGCGGCTTATTGCTGAACTCGATACAGCTAGTCAATATCTCGAAACGGCGTTTGAATTGCTTAACAAATAATTTCTCAATCGGGGTGTTTTTTCGACACCCCCTTATTCTAAATTTCACCCTTTAACAAAATGCAACAACTAACCCTATTTCCCACCGACGATAACGCTCCTGTTGAATATTTCCCAAATTTTCTAACTTCGACAGCAGCCAACGAACTGTACAACCACTGCTTAAATCTTGATTGGCATCAAAA
>JANNFJ010000916.1:0-4847 GCA_031379725.1 Calothrix sp. OTE_75_metabat_31 | reverse complement strand
TTGAAGCCTTGCTTAATAGCTTTATCAAGTTCTGTTTGGTTAATTTGTTGCACTTTTTGATGAGCATCTTTAAACTTGTCGAATGCGAAGTTTGACTGACCGGGGTTATAACCAATACCTAGTTTAATCGCCTCGGCATATTTGCCGCTTTGTTGCAATTGGCGGATTTGTCTGTCGATATCTAAGTATGTACCGAAAGTCGAAATTGTCGCAATCATTGCTTCGCGTTCACCTGCAAAAGTAATATTATTAATTGCAGCGCCGAAAAAGCCGCTCAATCCATCGACCTTATTACCTGCTGCTAATTTTGCTGTGACATTACTCCAAGGTGTACCTGTGGGTAATTTGATGACTTGCTCGGCCTTAGCAAAAAAAGCTTGTTCGTGCTTGGCAGCGTTGACTTTATCTAATAAATAACGACTTTCATCAGCATTCATAGTATAAACAAGAGCGCGTGATTGTCGCAATGCGTATAATGAGTTAAAAGCATCTTCTTTGGCAACTCTTAAATTTTGTGAAGCCGAAACAATTGATTGAGCAGAGTGAGCCAAAAATAGGAATGCGATCGCACTAGCACCCAGCAACATTGGGTTTAATATTCGTCGCATCCGCAAGTACAAAAATACTTGAGTTGTAACTAACACCCCAAGCAGCACTCCACCCGCAATAAAAATTAGAACTAGCGAACCAGTTGCTTTAATACCTAGTTGGCTGTAGATTTTATTCAATTCCTGCAAATTAACTCGATCGAGTTCATCCGCAGCAGGTATCAAAGTATTATCGATAATTTGGGCAGCTTCGCGGTAAGCTATTAAAGCTCCATTAGCATCTCCACGTTCGTTAAAATCCCGCGCTCGTTGAAGTTTTGCTATATAGTCACCTACCTTAAACTGTAAAGTTTGAATCGGTTTACGTTCGGCATCACCGTAAGTAATATTACTAGCTGCTAAAATTATCCGTTCAGCAAATGCTTGACGACGTTCCTCATAACCTTCAATAGTCACCTTACTTGATTGAGGGTCTTCTCCAGGTTTAATTAATAGCTCATTGGCTGCATTCGCATCCATACCAAGCAAAGCATCTTTAATTCGTTGAGCTGTAAGAATACTGGGAATTGCATCTTTGCCGACAATTTGAATTGATTCTCGCTGCGATTGTACACCAGAAATTATGACAGTAGCAAGTAAAAAACTTGCTCCCCAAGTCATGTATAGTCCAGCTTTTAAAAATTGCGGAGTGCTGAACTTCCTTTTTTTTAGTGATGAAAAACGTTTGACTGTTTGCGAAATAGATGTATTCATAAATTAGGAAGTAAGGAGTTGGGAGTTAAGAGTTAAGAGTTAAGAGTTGTAACTAACAACTGACGACTGACAACTGACAATTAACAACTGACTAATTTGACCTTGATTCTTGTCCAATGCCCCAGGGTAAATTCATCCCCATCCTTAAGTACTGCATCCACCATTGGTGTTAATTCCACACCGTTGAATGTTGTACCGTTTGCCGAATCGATATCACGCAACGCAAAACTTCCGTCGGATTGACGGTTAATTAATGCGTGACGATGGGAAACAGCGCTATCTAAATTGAGGGCAATTTCTGGATTAATGCCGCGCTTTTCGTTAAATCTCCCAATTAGGTTACTTTCTTGGGTAAGCTGCAAAATAATCGGTGGTTGACTTGGTGGTTCCGGACTTTCTGAACTCCTCAATGATGGGTCAATGGTGATGGTGATTTCTAGGCAGTGGGGAGTAGGGAGAATGGAAGCAGTCATAGTTTCTGCTATATTTGCTTTACCCTTTTGCCCTTCGTGTTTACCCTCAACTATTGGAATTTCCCCATGTGCCCCAGATATAAAGTTATACCCGCAAATTTCGCAAAAGTCGCCGTTGCCAAGTTCATGGGGGGCACTACATGCAGGACAGGTAATAGTCTTTTCTGTGGCTTTTGGGAGTTTAGTATTAAGTGTATTTACATAAGATGTTGGTTCGGAACTACCTTGAATTTTTGTACCGCATTCCGAGCAATAATCTGATTCGGTTGAGGAGTGACCTTTTGGACATTGATAAATTGTCATTTCGCTATACAGAAGACCATTATTTAAGAGATAATGAACCACACAGAACGCAGAGAACACAGAGGATGGTGATGATATTTTACGTAGGCCCCAATCAATTATGATTTAGGGATGCGGGTTGTTTTGGTGGAACGGGTTTCTAATGCCATTGCGTCCTCCTTGGCAATTTCACGCTTGATACGCACAGTTCCTGTGGCTGCATCTTCGATATCAACGACTTTTTTCAGCAATTTGGCTGTGGCTTCGTTGCCTGAGTCGTGAGCAAGTTTGACCGCTTTACCTAATTTCGCAGTCGCAACATCAATGTCACCGCGATCGCGTGCTTCTAATCCTTCTTGAATCGATTGGGCTAGTTCCGCTTGTCCGGTATAATGGGCAACTGTCCGGTTTATTTTGGTTGATTTCGCATCATCATCCGTCCAAATTGCGATAATTCGAGCTTCGGCGACTTTGGTTTCGACTCCATTGATGGTATAAATTAAACTTGCCCGTCCCGCGAGCATTTCATCACCAACGTTACCGGGATTGACTTTAATACAAAAGTGGTAGTCGCGGGACTCGGTTTTACTCCAGGAACCTGTAGGGTAGTCAGTAACTTGAGGCTTTACAGTTTTGCCACGGTGCGACAGGTCTAAAATATCGGGACTAACTTGCTTGCAAAACATAATTTGGGCACCTTGGGGAGTCCACAAACGCAGTGACACATCGCTAACGTTTTTACTCATGGCTTTTGCCAAAATTGTTTGAAAGTCAGCCTCAATCATTGCCGCATTCGGAATAATATCAGTTGTTCCCAGTAATTTACCGGATATTTTTTGTAGCTCTTTAACGCGCCAGTCAGTACCGACACCCCGACAATCGCACTGAAAAGCACCTTCGCACGATTGCAACACCATTTTTAATTTATCTTCATCCGAGTCATCGTTTTGCCCATCGGTAAGCAAAAGTGCCTGACGCAAAGCATTCGGCATTTGTTCAAACTGTTTGAGTGCTTCAGATAGCCATTTAGAAATTACGGTTCCACCGTTAGAACTGATTTTTTTAATCGATGCGATCGCACGTTGTTTATTTTCGGGTGTTGCCTTTGCTGTAGGAAAAATCAGGTTGGCATTGCCTGCACCAGTCACAATAAAAAACGAAGCATCTTCGGGCAGCAACTCGACAATTTTCACCATTGCAGCCCTAGCAGCATGAATTTTCTCACCTCCCATCGAACCAGAGGTATCGCAAATTACCCCGAATAATTTCCCAACACTCGAACTTGCAACTGTAACGGAATCACCATCAGCACAAACAGTCATAATCGCATGGACTTCTTTAGTACCTTGCGCTAAAAACTGGTTTTGAAAGACTTCAGCTTTGAATTGTGTAGACATAGATAGAGGGGTAAGGGGTAAGGGGTAAGAGGTAAAGGGTAAAGGGTAAGAGGTAAGGGGTAAGAGGGGAGAGGACTTTGTAAGGGCGGGTTAACCAACCAAACCCTGGGTAAACGAGAAATCTCATTAAACCCGCCCAGCCCAATCTAAAAATATCTAAGTAAACGACATATCCCAGCCATAATCTAAAATGGCCACGGTAATATTGTCATGCCCACCACACTTAAGCGCATACTCAACCAGACCCAACGCCATCGTCCTAGTTTCAGGATGCACATTTTGCTTGACAATCGCCTCCATCTGTGAAACATCCTCCGCATAATTCCATAATCCATCGCTACATAAAACCAGATAACCCGAACCCGGAATCTGAAACTCAATCACAGAAGGCTGCATATCGACAGCATCCGCACCCAACCAGCGCGTAATCGCATGAGCATTAGGAGACTTTCTTGCCTCTATTTCACTCATTTCTCCCAACGAAACCACCTCATTGAACCAAGAATCATCAACAGTCAACTGCCGCGAACCATTTGGTGAAATCCAGTAAGTCCGACTATCACCCATCCAACCAATAATCGCTACACCATCCACCACCATAGCCGCCACAACCGTAGTTGAAGGCGTTTCCCCATTCTTCACAGGTTTGTAATCAACAGCACTCACCGCAGCCATTGCTTTTGCGATCGCACCCCTCATCAATTCCTTTGTGTCCTTTGTGCCCTTTGTGGTTCCACCCTCTTTTATTCCCATACAAACAGCATTTGCCGCAGCCCTAGAAGCCAACTCCGGCGACTCCGAACTCGACACACCATCACAAACCACCATCACATACCCACCATCAACTTCCGCACAAACCACAAAATCCTCATTTTGATGGTGTCTCAAACCTCGGTCACTAACAGCCGCAAGCTTAGAGGAAACAACAACCTCAAAACGGTCATTTTCACGTTTTTCGCGCCGAAATCCGCAAGAAGAACAAAATCCATCTGCATCAATTTGTGTAGTGGCTGCACCGCATTTTTTGCATCCGTCTATGTTTTCTAGGGGTGTGCCGCATTCTTCGCAGAAGCGATCGCCGATTTGATAGGTTGTGTCACATTGGGGGCATTGGGGGCTGGTCATGTTCATGGGTTGGGTTGGGTATTTTTAGTGGGGTGGGGCGGGTTGACTGAGATTTTTCGTTTACCCAGGGTTTGGTTGGTTAACCCGCCCTTACAGGTTGCGTTGGTTGGGTGTTTTTAGTGGGGTGAGGTGGGTTTATGGAGATTTTTTGTTTGACTAGGGGTTTGGTTGGTTAACCCGCCCTTACAGGTTGTGTTGGTTGGGTGTTTTTAGTGGGGTGAGGTGGGTTTATGGAGATTTTTTGTTATATATATATATATATATATATA
>JANNFJ010000913.1:0-3990 GCA_031379725.1 Calothrix sp. OTE_75_metabat_31 | reverse complement strand
ATCGGTCAAGCTGTCGGTATGGCTGCGGCTTTATGTATTGAGTTGGATACTCATCCCCGGTACTTACCCGTAAAAAACCTTCAAACTGCCTTACTCAAAACTTCACAACCTGCTGCAATAATACCTTTTTTCAATTTATCTCCCAATCATTCGCTTTGGCTGTACTGGCAAAAATATTACCTAGAACGCCCAAATACATACCCAATAACTGGCAATTGCCCCAACATTTCAAACAATCAGTATTCATACGCACAATTTAGTTGCGTGAATACACGCAGTCAGGAACCATTTATTGGTATTTTCTCTCGTCAGAGTCAGCAGGAATACATATTCACTATTACGACATCATCTCAATACCAAGGGCAAACTTGGCAACTCGTAACATTGCTAGAGCATGTCGATACCATTCTCGAAATTATAGAGGATAGCCAACTACTCAAGCTATGGGGTCGTCCAAATTTTGCAGGTGGTTGGTTGCTGGTCGAACATATCGAGAAGTGAGAAACTTTTTTATCTTAATAAAAAACAATACTATTGCTCGTTTCGTCCGGATGCACTAAAAAAAACTCAGTACTAGTGTAAGGAGAGTTCTAAAATAAACATCTGCTATGCGTGCTATCATCTCACTTTTCGTTACATCTTTAATCATTGGCTCCTCAGCTGTTGAGTTCCATAATACTGCGATTGCGGATTCAATAGTTCTAGATATGATGGCATCAAAATCGTTGCTAGGAGCCAAATCTAAGAAGCCAGAACAGCCGACATCTCATCGCGGTAGCGGACGACGCAACGCGATAATGCAGTACTTGGTTTCCACGACAAATGCGGCATAAAAACCGCTAAGTGTCGTATAAGTACATTGTTATTCTTTTGTAGCAATAAAAATGTACATTGTCTCTACTGAGTATCGAGATGCAGCTAACCGAGCAGAACTGGTAAATACCAGCAATAACTTTAGATTATTGGCATCTCACATGATATTATGTCATGACAAAATGACATATGTCAAAAGTAGTCCTAAAAATCTAGCGGATACTTTTCACAGGCTTTTCCTGTCTGTAGCAAATTTAAGCGAAGCGAAATCGTTTATTTATGTCGTGAGTCCTACTCTTTACCATAAAACCACTTGATTCGATTGTTCGAGTAGGGTTCATTATGTTACCGTTTGCGACTTGATACTCTTCACACCTGCACTTGATGCACTTTGTCTAGTCTATGTATGGCTATTATGCTTTGATTTCATTAAGCTTGGGTATCGACTGCAATGAACATTGTTGATTGCACTATAGATACCCATTCTAGTAACGTGAAAACCCGGTACTCAAAAGCCGGGTTTTTAATTATTAAACTTTAAAGGCTAAATCTAAAATAAATATTAAATAATTTTTTTTGTCATACTTATAGTGGTAAATATGCCTGATAATCTAGTATAAATAAAATCTTTTAGCCGTAAAAAACAAGCTAATAGCAATTTTCAGGAGGAAATAAAGTTAAATTTTATACATTTTCCCGAATTTAGATATTTTTGCAATCAGAGAAATTAAGCTAAAAGTTAAGAAAATATTGAATTTTACTTGTATTGGCTAATATGAGGTGTTGATAGTCAGATTATTAAAAATATGATTAGGGTTCTGCCCCAAGGCATGGGACAGGGAGGTAATCAATTTGCTACATTGTAACGATTTGCTTTAACAAAAATTATGCGCTTAGGAGCGTATTTAACATGCAGTTACTTCCACGGCCCCAAAATAATAAGCAACTAGGCTTGGAGACGGAATCAAAATTTGAGAATTCACGGTTACAAGGAGTCGCAAGCAATACAAACAATAACAGTAAGCAACAGACATCCGTAGGTGATGCACCACAAAAAGCTCCACGGTTGCGTATGAATTCAGAAGTTTCATTGAATTTTGAGGGGATTTCTTCGGAAGAAGATAAGCGTAACTTATCGAAGCCTCCAGCATTGCCACATGAAGAACGGGTAGCGATTTTTATCGATGGGGCAAATTTATTTTATGCAGCAATGCATTTGAATTTGGAAATCGATTATACCAAGTTGCTGCGCTGTTTAACGAAGGGTCGGCAGTTATTACGGGCTTATTTTTATACTCCTGTTGATAACACGAATGAGAAGCAGCAGGGTTTTTTGCTGTGGATGCGTCGCAATGGCTATCGTGTATTTACGAAGGAGTTAGTGTATCATCTCGATGGCTCAAAAAAAGCCAATATGGATGTTGAGATTACCGTGGATATGCTGACCTTGGCTAAATATTGCGATACTGTGATTTTGTTGAGTGGCGATGGTGATTTGGCTTATGCTGTGAATGCGATCGCATATCAAGGTGTGCAAATTGAGGTGGTTAGTTTAAGTTCGATGACGAGTGAAAGTCTGATTGATGTGGCTGATTGTTACACCGATTTGGATGAAATTAGGGAAGAGATTCAAAAGTAAATTATCCTTTCCCTTTTACACCTTGTGTTTTACTTTTTACCTGTTCGCCGGAATTAATCGGACGTTTTGGTAAGGTAACTTTAACTTTTGTTCCTTGCCCAAGACGACTATCTAATGCGACTTCACCACCATGCAACTCGACACAAGCTTTGACGATAACTAACCCTAAACCACTACCAGGAATGGTATCGACATTACTTGCACGACTAAAAGATTGAAATAGGTTTTTTTGCTCTGCGGTGGGGATACCAATTCCTTCATCTTGGACGGAAAATATAACTTGGGTATCTTTCCCAATCAAGTGAAACTCAATGTTTCCCCCTTGGGGAGAATATTTGATTGCATTTGAAATCAAATTTGTAAAGATTTGTCGCAATAATCCCCGGTCGCCCCAAAAACCCTGACTTTTTCCGGTAATCTTAAAAATTAGCTCGTGGCGATCGCTTACTGTCAAACGTTGCTGTTCAATAAGTTCGGAGAAAAATTGTAGTAAGTCGAGTGATGCGGGTTTAAATTTAGTTTTGTCGAGTTCGATTTGATTGACTTGCAGCATGTCATCGACGAGTTTTGACATGTGTCTGGCTTTTTGCTCAATCATTTCCAAAAAACGCTGCTGTTTCAAAAACGATAATTTATCGCTATGCTGCTTTACGGTTGATGCAGCTGCCAAAATTGAAGCAAGGGGTGTACGGTATTCATGGGATACGGTAGCAATAAATTGCGATTTAAATTCGTTGAGTTGCTTCTCTTTGACTAACGATGCGGTTGTTTGTGCCAAAAGTTCTGCTTGCTGAATCGCAATTGCTAGCTGAACTGCAACTTCGTTGAGAATTTCGACTTCATCGGGTTGCCAAAACCGTTCTTGGGAACATTGATGTGCTGCTAGTACTCCCCATAGTTTTCCGTCCTGTTCACCGTTGTTGCTTAAATGGATGGGTACGACCAAATTGGCAACGATATCAAATTCCACCAAGTTGGACGAATTTTCTAAATCTACTGTGTAAATATAATTTTTGCCTGCTATGTGACTTTCGCAAGTTTCTTGAATGCGATATTTTAGGTTGGGTTCTACTACACAATCTGCACCATTTGTACAGGAATCGACAAATTTCGTTACAACTGTCCCATTAGTATCTGGTTCTAGTTGATAAACTACCACGCGATCGCATTTAAGAATTTGCTGCACTTCCATCACTGCGGTATGCAATATTTTTTCTAAATCCAGGGATTGTCGAATTCGCAATGCTGTTGTCGCAATCAACCGCTGTCTTTCTTTGGTTTTACTTAATTGTGCTTGTAAACAGGATTGTTTAATCGCGTTGCGTACTGCTAATTGTAATACATCCGATTTTAAATTCTGCTTCGACAAATAATCTTGAACCCCATGCTTCATAGCCTGGACGGCGATTACTTCATCACCACGACCTGTCAGCATAATTACTGGCGCGTGAGTATCAATTGTTTTTTCGTTGAGTCGTAATAGGAACTCAAATCCGCTCATATCCGGCAGGCAAAAATCAAGCAAGATGGCATCAAAC
>JANNFJ010000894.1:0-3182 GCA_031379725.1 Calothrix sp. OTE_75_metabat_31 | reverse complement strand
CACTTGCAAACTTACAGCCGGTTGGGATACGTAAAGACTATCAGCGGCTCGCTTGAAGCTCCCTTCTGCGGCGATCGCTTTGAGGATACGTAATTGATCTAGAGTGAAAGGAAGGTCAGACATAAGGCTCAACACACAAACTCAAAAAAGGAGCAAGCTGAATCTAAAACGCAAGGTGCGGGTATCAGTTTTCACGCCGATCGCCAGAGGATTGCATTTTTAACTTGGAGGCTGGAATTGAAAAAGACAGTAGCACAATATCAGAGCTAGGGTCTGAAGTTGGATACTTTATGGTATTTGTTGTACTGAAATTAAGTTTTCCGTGATTATTACTTTACTTATGTCTTTGATGCTGCCAACTTGGTTGACACCCAGTCATTTTGCCATACTGGGATTACAAATAGTATTTGCTCTTGCCCACAGTGGTGGAGCGGCTTTGCGCCCTTGGGCAGAAAAACACATTGGCGCTCGGCTATATCGTATTATCTTTGCTTTGGTTAGCATCCCGTTGGCGATCGTTTTAATTGTTTACTTTTTCAATCATCGTTACGATGGTTTACAACTGTGGCAAGTTCAAGGATTGCCGGGGATGCAAACATTTGTTTGGGTCTTGTCGGCGATTTCGTTTTTGTTCCTATATCCTGCCACATTCAATCTACTAGAAATCGCTGCCATTCAAAAGCCCCAAGTTCATCTCTACGAAACAGGAATTGTTCGCATTACCCGCCATCCGCAAATGGTCGGGCAAGTTATTTGGTGTATCGCTCATACTCTATGGTTAGGTACAACTTTTACAATAGTTACCTCGTTGGCATTGATTTTGCACCATGCATTTGGAGTTTGGCATGGCGATCGCCGCCTGTTTCAACGTTATGGTGAGGCATTTACAGCAGTCAAGGAGCGGACGAGTATCATGCCCTTTGCGGCGGTTCTTGATGGTCGGCAGTCGTTGCAATGGCAAGAATTTATCCGTCCTTCCTATTTGGGCATTGCCATATTCGTCATGCTGCTTTGGTGGTCGCACCCCTGGCTGATGCGGTCAACCGCTAGGATACAATTTTAAATCTGACACAAATAAGCTTGACATCGTTTACCCATAGTAATTTCACCGCAATTTATTCGCATCAATTGCAGTCAAATCGATGTACGATAAATGGAAGCTGCTATCAGTTGAGGGTGTTTTTCGGTTTGTTTAAGATTTAATAACCTATTCCCTTAGCCTTGGAAGAATTCGACGGTTCCTAACAAATGCCCAATAGCTACGATTGATAAATGCTTTTCGCGGTTTAGTCAGCGTAGGATATTGTAAGGAAATCTCGATTCGATATCCAAAGATGCCAATCAACCGATTTAGATACTGCCTTGTTGCCAGTATTTCTGGTAAATTTTTGATGCACCTCTAAAGAGCATAACAAGGTTTTTGTACCCCAATAAATTGCTCTTGCTGATAGCTAGCTTGATATCAAAACCCTATAAATTTAGAGGACTCATGGTGTTGTTGGTTAGTGACCGGACATTTAATCAAGAAGTTTTAGAATCACCTGTTCCTGTGTTAGTCAACTTTGAAGCCCCTTGGTGCGGTTTATGTCGCGTTATTCATCCGTTACTGTTGCAATTTCAAGCTCAGTGTCAAGATGAATTAAAACTTGTGGGGGTTAATGCCGACCAAAATTTTAAATTATCCAATACCTATCGGCTCAAGTCGTTACCAACTTTACTGCTAATTGAAAACGGCAATGTACGGCAGCGTTTAGAAGGCTTTAGCGGACGCGACGACCTGATGAAGGCTTTGGATGAAATGAAATCTTGCTATACAAAGTTACATAGGACTTGCACTAGCTCAAAAGTCGCAAATTTAGCTTGAAAATAAATTTAATCAAAAAATAATCCGATTTCTCGCGTTTTTTTATCCGTAGGATAGGCATCCTGCCTTTCCTACATGTGACTTATTTAAGATACCATCCCAATAATGCAAGGGATACCCATGTAGAGACGTTACATATAACGTCTCTACATGGGTTTTTTAGTTTCGCACGAATCATTAGTATAAACATTTACCTACAGTCATACTTGGAACTTCAAATGTTTCCTTCCCTATCCCGAACTATCATTCGTGAGTTAAGTTGGAAATAGAGTTATAAGTCCCGGGGTAGATTTTTGTGCTATTCAACAATCGCTTATCTAGTTGCAAATCAAAAAATACAAGTGTATTTTTACTCAGTGTCCTGAGTAAAAAGCCGCCCAAAGCGCTTATGGTGGAAGCAAAAACTCATTCCTTTGGTACTCAAATCTAAAACCAAGCTTAATTCCCCCTCCCCAATACCATCGGGCGGGGTATTTTGTGGTAAAACGTGTGTGTCACAATTGTTAACAGTTCGACAACTTAATCAATAATTCTAGAAATAGGCATCAGTGATGGAAGTAATCTATCAGTATGTCTGGCTGATTCCGGTACTCCCCCTCTTTGGGGCAATGCTGGTCGGGCTAGGACTAATCTCGTTCAATCAGGTCACGAACAGCCAAAGAAAGACAACTGCTGCATTAATCATCTCGATCATGGGCGCGGCAATGGGGCTGTCAATAGCCATATTGTGGAGCCAAATTCAAGGACACGCACCCGAAAGTCACATATTTGAATGGGCAGCAGCAGGTAATTTCCACCTGACTATGGGCTATACAGTTGACCACCTGACAGCCCTGATGTTAGTTATTGTCACAACTGTAGCTTTCTTGGTGATGATATACACCGACGGCTACATGGCACATGACCCCGGCTACGTGCGATTTTATGCTTATCTAAGCTTATTCGGTTCGTCGATGTTGGGGTTAGTAATTAGTCCCAACCTTGTACAGGTTTATATTTTCTGGGAATTAGTGGGGATGTGTTCATACCTACTAGTTGGATTTTGGTACGACCGTAAGGCTGCTGCCGATGCTTGTCAAAAAGCTTTCGTTACCAACCGTGTTGGTGACTTTGGTTTACTATTAGGCATTCTCGGATTATTTTGGGCAACGGGAAGCTTTGAGTTTGATGTGATGGGTACGAGACTTGCCGAACTAGTTCAAACTGGTTCGGTCAGCAATTTCCTCGCCATCGTCTTAGCTATTTTGGTTTTCCTCGGCCCGGTTGCGAAATCTGCCCAATTCCCGCTTCACGTTTGGTTGCCCGATGCGATGGAAGG
>JANNFJ010000889.1:0-5799 GCA_031379725.1 Calothrix sp. OTE_75_metabat_31 | reverse complement strand
CTATGGGCAACAAATCCACGGATAACTTTACCTGTTGCTAAATCCCACAGCTTGACCACACCTTTGCTATCACCACTGGCTAAGGTTTGACCATCGGGGCTAATCGCTAACGAAAAAATCGAGTTGTCGTATTTTGCGATTGTCGCTAGGGGTCGCCGCTGCAATAAATCCCAGACGCGAATACCATCAATCGCACCACTAACTAGTATCTTGCTATCGGGTGTCACAGCCAAAGACATGACATTACTGGTATGTGCCACAAACGAGCGTAAAAAGTTATTATCTTTGAGGTTCCAAAGATTAATGGAATAATCGCTACTACAGCTAACAAGGGTTTGACCATCGGGTGAAATTATTAACGATTGCACCGCAGTTTTGTGCGCTTTGTTAATTACTCCCTTTTTTTTGCCCTTGATTGTATCCCACAACAAAATCAAACCATCATTCTCCGCCCCGCCACTCACAAGAGTCTTACTATCGGGACTAAACACCAGCGATTTGATTGTTCCCGCGTGCCCAATGAGCGTGTAAACTAACTGCGGATTCGTAAATTTTTGATTTGGTTGGGGATTTAGTTGAAGATTCGGTCGGGAATTGGGTTGCAATCGCGGTGTATCTAGTGTAGCCGCATTTACCCTTAAAACTGAAAAACCTGTTAATTGCCATAATTGTAGGGCAACCGCAGATGCCAAAATCAAACAAGGGCGAATTTCAAAATTACCCTTGACACCACGCTTACTCCTCACAATCGTTCCTCACTTGAATAGGCTTATATAATAATTAAGTATATTTCCTATTTATAACTAGCGATATGTCCAACGTTTCGCTCTTGTTCCAAGAATCCGGGTAACTCCTGGAAAACCCGGATTCCTGCCCTATCAACGAATTAAAATTAATGACATGGACTACGAATGGTCTTTACTGGGGCGGTTTTTTCTTGGAAACGCTCAACATTGGTAAAGCTGAACTAGAGGAACGCTCAGGTAAATATCTTTGTACGATTGCTGGTTCTTGTTCTTTTAGAGGACGTTCTTGCTGCCCAAAGTGCCATAGTCGCCACAAAAGCGTCAAAGACGCTGTGCCTAAACCTAAACCAAATAAAGACCAGCTATCATCGAAACCACCAATCAACGCATCGATTATACCCATTGTCATTAAGACGCTAACTATGGGTTCTCTTCGGTAGGCAGATTTTATCAAACGAGGTAATGCAATCATCACAGCTTAGTTCTTTTAACTTTTTGTATAAATTTACTTAAGATGGCTCACCCGCAGTTGGCGTTTCCAATGAAAGCCTTTCCGGTATTATAAGTTTTATATCTGGGATGACGGAGTATTCAATTTAACCTTTTATGGGTAGTGCTTGCCCGTTCAAGATAGCACTAATGTTACTGCTGATAGAGGGCGTTTGACCAAAATTAGTTCACAATCTAATTTGGATACCTCAAAACCAGCTGAAATATCCAGCTGGATGTTTGTTCTTATTACTAGCTTACAACTTGTAAGCAGTGAATTCCGGGAAGGTTATTTCAAACCGAGCCATGAAAGCACTCCTTTATCGGTGACGTATTCTATCACCACAATCAAAAGAAAGCCAATCATCGCAGCTCGACCGTTTAAACGCTCGGCGTATTCATTAAATCCAAATTTTGGTTCTTCGAGTTTGGGGGAAACTGTAGGTTGTGATTGTGCCATCATTAACAACACCTTTTATTGACAAGTTGAACTTTAAAGTCGTTTCTGACAAAAAAACTTGGTGACTAGAGCAGAAGGGCTACTTCGTGACCAAATTTATGTGATGGTGATGCTGTAGCATGACACCCAATGTAACTTAACATGTTAAGTTACTTTACAAAATTTAATTTATCTTTATATATTTTAGTTACATTGGTGAAATAGTCAAGAGCAACCTTTTAAAGGAGCGTTTATCGGTTTTTACTTTAGGAAAGTCCTTTCTTCGTATCTTTGGTGTCAAACTGGCAAACTTGAGATTGAGAAACTAAACTGAAAGCTTTAATAAATCAGAGGCAGTAAATGGAAATAGGTGTTCCCAAGGAAACTAAAGACCAAGAGTTTCGGGTGGGGTTGAGTCCTTCTAGCGTGCGAGTGTTGCAAGAAAGCGGTCATAGCGTCTTTGTTGAGACTTCATCGGGTGATGGTGCTGGATTTAGCGATGATGATTATAGGAAGGTTGGTGCAGAAATTGTATCGACACCAGAGGCAGTATGGAGCCGCGAGTTAGTCGTGAAGGTAAAAGAGCCACTGCAATCGGAATACAAGTATTTACAAAAAGAACAAATTCTATTTACTTATTTACATTTAGCCGCCGACCGCAAGCTCACCGAGCATTTAATGGATTGTGGAGTTTGTGCCATAGCCTATGAAACCGTCGAGCAACCGGGTGCAAACCGTTTACCTTTGCTTGCGCCAATGAGCATTATTGCCGGACGGCTATCAGTGCAATTTGGGGCAAGATACCTCGAACGCCAGCAAGGGGGACGCGGTGTCTTATTAGGTGGTATACCTGGCGTGAAACCAGGTAAAGTGACGATTTTGGGTGGTGGTGTCGTTGGTACAGAAGCCGCAAAAATCGCCGTTGGCATGGGGGCATCGGTACAAATATTGGATGTCAACGTCGAACGGTTGAGCTACTTGGAAACCCTTTTTGGTTCCCGTGTCGAATTGCTATACAGCAACTCATCACATATTGAAACTGCTGTCAAGGAAGCAGATTTATTGATTGGTGCCGTGTTAGTACTCGGACGGAGAGCGCCAATATTAGTTAAGCGCGAACTCGTGGGGCAAATGCGTCCCGGTTCAGTCATTGTCGATGTGGCAGTTGACCAAGGCGGTTGCGTCGAGACTTTACACCCAACATCCCATACTAATCCAGTTTATATCGAAGCGGGTGTAGTTCATTACGGCGTTCCCAACATGCCCGGTGCAGTACCCTGGACGGCGACTCAAGCTTTGAATAATAGTACGTTGCCTTACGTACAGCAATTAGCAAACCAGGGTTTGAAAGCTTTGGAAACCAATTTGGCATTAGCTAAAGGTGTGAACGTGCGAAATCATCGGTTGGTACATCCTGCAGTGCAGGAAGTATTTCCAGATTTAGTCAGTTAAGGCTTTAGAGGTGTCTCTCGTTCCGTGGCTTTGCCACGGAATGCTCCCACAGGATATCCCAGATTATTTATTTTTTTTCTTGCTTAAAACTTTACGTATCCAACGTCTGGTAATAGTAGTGAATGCGGGAAAGATGGGAAAAATATCAATAATTTTATTAACAATGAAAACAAAAATAATGCTGACAATGATACAAAAAAGAGTTCCTGTGACATAATAGCTTCCAGGATAGCCTTGTCCAAATATTTGTTTAATAAAGCCTGGAGCAAATCCATCACTAGCGATAATTTGAGAAACCATACCACCAACGCTAAAACCAATACCAACCGTCATAATTATCTGCTGTAACTTGCGATCGCTTGCTTCTTGATTTGCGATTCGTTTGTTGGCTAGTTCTGTTTGTTCGATAGCTACTTGACCTCGAATTGACGAGATTGCGTTAGTGATTAGTTTAGAACCATGCTCAAAATATAATAGGTTTGCTTCAATTTGCTCTTGATAGTAGGGCCAAAAATCATTACATAGTGACTCTAAAAAACTAACATCTTCTTCTGGGAATTGACTACTTATCTTACTAACGTTAATTTTATATTTATTAATTTTATCATCAATATCATTTTTACAAATTTGAATATTAGCCTTCAATTCTTCATATTCTTGTGATTGAATTGGCAATCGTCTTAATTGGTATTGAAATTGATTTAAATCATCTTGACTTAAGGTATTATCTTTGCCAAGCATATACATAATATTGATTTGTTCAACTATCTCTTTGCGAAGTCCTTCCAATGACTTAAACAGGGTAATTATTTCTTGAAAACTTTTGACTACTTGGGCACGATAGAAGAATAAGTTAAACAGATTAAGTCGAGAATAATAAAATTTACTGTGGGTCTTATTTTCTCGAAAAAGACAGATAAGAATATTGCCAGAAGATGGTAAATCCTTTTCTAAACCATATTGGAAAACTGGACTACCAAATAATTCTCCAACACGGTTAAATGGTGGTATATCTGAATTTTCTGGTAAGAAAGCCTTTAGACATTCATCTGCAAATTGCTTGAGTTCTGTTGTGGTTTTATGTATATCAGTACCTGTTAACCAAGCAGTTATTAAGATTCTTTGCCCGGAAAAACCTTTTTCATCGGCTGTTAAAAAAACATTATTTGGATTCATCTGACGCAAGAAACTAATATCCACTTCATCTGTGCTGTGGTCATTTTCTTGCTTTGGACGACCAATATTGAGCCAAAGCCCAAAACTATTACAAATCCTGACTGGATAGGCAAACCCTTGTAATTTTATTAGTAAACTATTTAAACTAACTGTACCTTGTAGAGGAATAGCGTCAGACATATAAAAGTTATTGTCTTTAAGCTTAGGTAAGTTTTTAATAATATTTGCATCGCTAAGAATAACATACAGATTATTTGGTTGTTTTTCTAAGTCAAGATAATCTGTAAAAATGAAATCATTTATTTGAAAAATAGTTGAAACAATTTCATTACAAGTATTCCATAACCAATGTTTATCAACATTCGGCTTTTTCTCATGAAAATTGATAATATCACTTTCTTGGATATTAAATGCAAAAAAGTGAATATTTGGAGCCTGAATCTTGTAACTCATTATTTTTAACTATAGATTGTATCAATTGTATAGTTTCTTAGTTATGAAATTTTTATCTTCAATTTAAGAGGATGTTTAAAAAGTCCTCTTCTTGGTAGCAAAACGTTCCAGATTCCCCTAAATCCACGCCACATTGCACCCCTGCGGGGAAGCGAGCTACAACGGGGGGAACCCCCGCACTTTCATTTGGCTCCCCTTATAAAGGGGGACTTTGACTCCGGTTCCCCCCTTTTTAAGGGGGGTTAGGGGGGATCTAAAAGTGCCTAAAGTCACAGCGAAATACTTTTCAAACAACCTCTAACGGTTCAATACCAGTGGAGTCTACCCTTTCTTGAAAATGGTCAGGCTGTACGGAGATGTTTTATTTTTCAACTATCAGATGCCGATAGTGAGTCAAGTAGAACCTTGAAAATTCGTTCCCAGTCAGAAACTGGGAACGAAATAAATAAGATTATTGAGGCGGGTTGTTAAGTATTTTAGATGCTGCATCGAAATACTCGGAAGCAATTTGTCGATTATTGGTTTTATCGCCTAAAATACGGCTTTGATAGGCAACACCAAGACGGTTGAGCGTAGTAGCCCATTCGGCTGCAAACTTGGTTTCCTCAAATACTTCCAAAGCTGCACGGAAACATTCAATTGCAACTTCTAGATTCGTTGCTTTTTCGCCAAGCAAGCGCTTTGAGTAGACATTACCCAGGTGATTTTGAACTTCTGCCCATTTTCGCGGAGATTTATCGCGTCGAAACGCTCTAAGCGCAACTTCGTACCCTGCGATCGCAATTTCTAAGTTATGCTCTCGATTCCCACCGGGAAACTTTTCGATTAAAGTACTAAAATTGACAATATCTGTAGCAATGCTTTGTGCTATTTGTGGCTTGACAACAGTCAATGTACTAGTTGCCCAATCATCGAGTGCTTGAGCTAAATCAATATTTACCCGATCCAAATTGGCTTCGAGTAGGTCGTAAACAACTCGTGCATTACCGTTACTGCCGGAAGTTGCCCGCAATACATCACCCAAAAAGTCCAAGTATTCAGTAG
>JANNFJ010000667.1:0-3192 GCA_031379725.1 Calothrix sp. OTE_75_metabat_31 | reverse complement strand
TGCACCACCACACCCTTCATTTCCTTCAAGGTGCTAGCTTGTCCCATCATGTCTTTCAGAAAATCTTTATTACGATCGAATTCGCGTACCTGCTTGCCATAACGCCGCTTAAGCATAGTACCGTCAAAAAATACCCCAGCTTTATGACTCTTAACATCAACAACAAAATAATTACTCTTAGGGGAACGTAAAACCGCATCCGCATCACCCCAACGCTTCAGCCTCAAATTATAAGTAATTTCCCAACCAATATTTTCCAGAGTTTCTAAAAGCTTGGCAATTTGTTCTTCACCTTGGGCACCTTGATTTGCTTGTTTCGCACGAATCAATAATTTTTGCCCTTGTTGCCAAAGTACACTCGCACCAACCCAACAAGCAATTAAAATCAGTAACCCCAACCCTAAAGCCTTTGGCATTAACCATAAAATCAGCAAAGGAGCAAATACCAATATAAAAACACCAATGAAGCGTAGTAAAGCTTCGTTTTTGCGATCGCGTGCTAGTTGTCTGACTCTACCACCTGGTTTGGGCACAAATAATCCTTTTATAAAAATAGGGTAAAAGTAAAAATAGTTAAATAGGCGAAACTTAAATTATTCATCAGGACTAAAATGCAATCTGAATTTAACTTTTTTCAACACTGGTATCCTATCTCACCGGTAGAAGACCTCAATGCAAAAATTCCTACTCCTGTAACTATCTTAGGAATCCGTTTAGTAGTTTGGACTAATTCATCGGATTACCAAGTATTTTTAGACCAATGTCCGCATCGTCTTGCACCATTGAGTGAAGGACGAATTGACGAAAAAACAGGCAATTTGATGTGTAGCTATCACGGTTGGCAGTTTGACTCCCAAGGAAGTTGCACCCATATTCCTCAAGCTGAGAATCCCGATATTGTGATTAAAAATCAGCATAATCTATGTGTTGCGGCATTACCAGTAAAACAAGCACAGGATTTACTCTGGGTTTGGTTAGATGCTGATTCCCAAGAACAAGCAGCAAATACCCCTTTACCGCTGTCACCCTTTATCGATGCGAGTCAGGGGTTTGTTTGGTCTACATTTGTCCGCGATTTAGAATATGATTGGCAAACCCTAGTCGAGAATGTGGCAGACCCCAGTCACGTACCTTTTGCCCATCATGGTGTTCAAGGAAACCGCGAAAAAGCTGTATCTGTACCGATAAAAATTGAGCAATCGACACAAAACTTAATTGATGCAACAATCGATCGAGGTTTCAAAAGCAAAATTACTTTTGAACCACCATGCAGACTAGAATACGCGATTGAATTTGGTAATGGGAAAAGAATGGGACTTTTAACTTACTGTATTCCCACTACTCCCGGCAAATCGAGGATTTTCGGGTTATTTTCCCGCAACTTTGCGATAAATGCACATAAGCTTATACCTCGGTGGTGGGATCATATCCAAAACCGCAATCAAATCATAGACGGAGATATGATTCTCCTCCAGCAGCAAGAGTATCTTTTGCAACAGCAAGGTGTGGAAAGCTGGAAGACAGCTTATAAGATGCCGACGAGTGCCGACCGATTGGTGGTTGAGTTTCGCAATTGGTTCGACAAGTATTGTCACAGTAAATTGCCTTGGAATAAAGTTGCGATTAATACTAGTGGATACACAACTATAAACGATAACCGCGAAGCCGTTTTAAACCGTTATAAACAACATACTCAACATTGCAGCAGTTGTCGGGGTGCGTTGAGAAATATTCAGCGGTTGCAGGTGGTGCTTTTAGGGTATTTTGCAGTTACGGTTGCGGGAGTTGCGATTCTTCCCGATGCAATGCGAATTAAGTTCGGTTTACCTTTGGTTATTTCGGCTTTATTGGGTTTGAGTGGTTACAGTTGGTTGAAATTTTGGCTAGTTCCGAAATTTTATTTTGTCGATTATGTCCATGCGAGAAAATAAAAATACCCCCACATAAGGATTTGTCGCTATTTCGCGGGTATCAGGGCACGATGTATCGTGCCCCTACGGATATTTTGGGGTAGTTGTTGGGAATTTGAGAATGTCTTGGTGAAGTCAGATATAAATCCAGGAATTATTACCATGCATCAATATTTTATTATTCCCATTCATCGGCAAATTAAATCGGCATTAGGATGGCAAAAAAGTTTAAATAGGCTATTTATCGTCAGTATTCTTGTTATTAATCCTGGTTGCTCGCATATTCTAGCTAATGCTCAACCTCAAACATCTCAAAGACCTACTTTCCACTCAAACAAAAAGACTTTTGTCAAAGAAGAATTATACTTTGGTTTATCAAAACCATCCGGGGTAGTATCTGAAACCGAGTGGCAGCAATTTTTAAATGGTGTAATTACACCTCGCTTCCAAGGGGGATTAACCGTTAAGGATGCCTATGGGCAGTATATGAGTAAGTCTGGCAAAATTAGTCAGGAAAAAACAAAGATTGTAATCTTGATTTACGAGAATAATTTGGCAAAAAATCAAAAGGTTGAAGAAGCGATCGCTAATTACAAACGGACATTTCAACAAGAATCTGTACTGCGGGTAACAAGCAATGTCAATGTCTCATTTTAGTCTTATCTAGTAAGTATATATGGGCATTTAAAAAAATATAAATAATTTTAAAAGGTGATGAAATGCAAAATATTATCTAGGTAGTAGCCTCAAGAATTAAACACTTTTATTTTGAACGTCAAAAAATAAAGGTTACATCAATCAACTAAAGATAAAATATTAACCTTAAAAATCCTTTTTTATGATACTTATTTATACATCAGGAAACGAATATTTATTTAATGTATAAAAAAAACCGAGTATTTACCTACTCCTTTGGTTATACAAGCCCATTCAAAAATGACAAACCGCGCCGGACAAAATTTACTTTGATGAAAATTAAAAATCAACATTAAATAATGATCCCGAAAATGCACTTGCGACTGTAAACTATTGAGAAGGTCACTCGATGCCCAATTGAGGAGAAACTAATCTTATAACTTAAAATTCGTGACTCCTGGTCTAGAGTGGTGCTATCTCAAAAATATCGATGTCGTTTTCAGCGGGTATCATGCTGAAGAAGCTACAAAAAAAGCAAATTTCTCTCATAGCAGGTGCTTCCTTGTGTGCCTTCCTGGCTGGAGCAATGATTTCAGCCCCGGAAATCGGTAAGGGCTTTGGTAATCTGTTCAAATCAAACAGAAAC
>JANNFJ010000859.1:0-7585 GCA_031379725.1 Calothrix sp. OTE_75_metabat_31 | reverse complement strand
ATTCTCTAAGTCGCAATTATGGCAGCGCATCCTGGTAAAATTAGACCTTTAGGGAGAGGAGATAATTTAAAGATGACTCGTGTTATCATCGTGCGTCACGGACAAAGTACTTACAACATCGAAAAGCGTATTCAAGGACGTTCTCGTTCTCATCCATCACTGCTCACAGAAAAAGGACGTACCGATACTGCTAAGGTAGGCAAAGCCCTTAGCAATATTTCATTTAATAGCATTTATTGCAGTCCCCTCGAACGGGCAAAATCCACAGCAGAGATTATTTCTAGCGAATTACAAGCTGTTTCCACTTCGATTCAAACCGACGACCATCTTTTGGAAGTTGACCTACCTTTGTGGTCGGGAATGACAACTGCTGAAGTTAAAGAAAAATTCCCCCAAGACTACGAAACTTGGCACAAATGCCCTGAAAAATTGATGATGCTTGTTTCTACCGAATCAGGAACAATCGAACATTTCCCTGTTTTATCTTTATACGAACAGGCACGTAATTTTTGGGAAAAAATATTACAGCATCACCAAGGCAAAACCGTACTGATAGTTGGGCATAATGGTATAAATCGTGCCCTAATTAGTACTGCTTTAGGAATCCCACCAACCCGCTATCATTCGCTTCAGCAGTCGAATTGCAATATTACTGTTCTCAATTTTGCTGGTGGTTTGGGCGACACCGTACAGTTAGAGTCGCTGAATCAAACGCAACATTTAGGTGAAACCTTCCCCTCGGTACGTCCGGGACATGAGGGAGTGCGTTTATTACTAGTGCGTCATGGTGAAACTGAGTGGAACCGTCAAGGTCGATTTCAGGGACAAATCGATATTCCCCTCAACGATAACGGGAGATTGCAGGCACAAAAAGCGGGTGAATTTCTCAAAGATGTGCCAGTTGATTTTGCGGTATCGAGTTCGATGTCACGTCCCAAAGAAACCGCCGAAATTATTTTACAACAGCATTCACAGATAGAATTAGGGTTAGAAGACGGTTTGCGCGAAATTAGTCATGGATTGTGGGAAGGGAAATTTGAAACCGAAATTGAGCAAGAATTTCCCGGAGAATTAGAAAAGTGGAGGACAATTCCCGAAACAGTGCAAATGCCCGAAGGTGAAAATTTGCAACAAGTTTGCGATCGCAGTGTCGCCACATGGCAATCTATAGTACAAGTAGCACTCGACAATCAGCGTCAAATCGGTTTAATCGTCGCTCACGATGCCACAAATAAGACCTTACTTTGTCATATTCTAGGATTATCAGGCAAAAACTTCTGGAATTTCCGCCAAGGCAACGGTGCAGTTAGCGTTATCGATTATCCCTCTGGCTTAAACGGGTTGCCAGTTCTCCAAGCAATGAATATTACTGCTCATTTGGGTGGTGGTGTACTCGATAAAACCGCAGCTGGTGCATTGTAAATTAGTCGGTAGTTAGTGGTCAGTTGTCAGTGGTTAGTTGTCATTAGTCAGTTGTAGTAGTTATTAGTCAGTTGTCAGTGGTTAGTAGTTATTAGTTAGTTGTCAATTAGTCAGTAGTTATTAGTTAGTTGTTAGTTGTCAGTAGTTATTAGTCAGTTGTCAGTAGTTATTAGTAAAGAAAAGAAAATATGATTTGTTATGAATAGCAAACCACAACTGACTAGTGACCAGTGACCACCGACCACTAACCAGTGACCACCGACCACTGACCACTGACCAGTGACCACCGACCACCGACCACTGACCACTGACCACCGACAACTGAAAATATTATGACTGAATTACTACAACAAGTTAGGGTAATCGACGCAGTTTCTGGAACCGACCAAATAGCTGACGTAAAAATCGAAAATGGTCAAATAATAGATATTGCGCCATCGATAAAAGAAATACCAGATAACATAAAAATTATTGATTGCCAGGGATTGATTCTTGGAACCGGATTAATCGATTTATATAGTCATTCTGGGGAACCAGGATTTGAAGAAAGAGAAACACTCTCATCACTATTACAGGCAGCAGCAGCAGGTGGATTTACCCGCATTTGCATCTTACCTGATACATCCCCAGCAATTGATAATTGTGCAGTAGTGACCCAGTTGCAAAAATTAGGGAATGGGGAAGGGAGAAATGGGGAAGGGAAAAAAAAATTAAGTTCTACTTTTCCCACTCCCCCCATCTCCCCCTCTCCCTTCCTCCAAATATGGGGTGCGATTTCTCATGATGTCGCTGGAAAACAATTGACTGAGTTAGCAGAGTTAGCATTGGGGACAGTTGGCTTTGCAGATGGGCAACCATTGGAAAATTTAAACTTAGTCCGCCGTGCTTTAGAATACTTACAACTACTGAAAAAGCCTGTGGCTTTTTGGGCTTGTGACAAGCAATTGCGCTCAAATGGCATCATGCGTGAAGGGGCAGATGCCGTAAGATTTGGGTTGCCTTTGACACCAGTTGCTGCAGAAACTTCCGCAATTGCCGCATTATTGGAATTAGTTGCAGCAACAGAAACCCCAGTGCATATTATGCGCCTTTCCACGGCTCGCGGTGTGGAATTAATTGCTTCCGCGAAATCACATGGATTGCCTGTGACATGTAGTACTACGTGGATGCATTTATTGCTCGATACAAAAGCGTTGAAAAGTTATCATCCTAGCTTGCGGCTAGAGCCACCTTTGGGAAATCCTAGCGACATGAAAGCGTTACGACAGGGTGTGAGAGAGGGAATAGTGGATGCGATCGCAATCGACCATACCCCCTATACCTACGAAGAGAAAACCGTAGCTTTTGCTGATGCACCACCAGGAGCTATTGGATATGAATTAGCACTGCCATTATTGTGGCAGCATCTTGTCGAAACAGGCGAATTTACCGCATTAGAATTGTGGCAGGCATTAAGTACTAATCCGGCAAAATGTTTACAGCAGCAAGTTAATCCAATTACCTCTGGACAAAAAGCCGAATTAACATTATTTAACCCTCAACAAACTTGGAAAGTCGAGTCAAAAAATCTGCATACGTTAGCAGCAAATACACCTTGGTATGGGCAACAATTAATAGGTAAAGTTGTAAAAATATGGTGTTAGACTCAAATTAGTGACTTGCAAAAGTAACTTACTTTGTTAAATAATTATGACTATCCTTAATGCACGTAACTTATCACTTGAAGAAGTTCATAACCTACTAGGTTTTGAAAGAAAGTATAATGATTCTTTTGATTCATTATTATCTCTCGAACCTTTAACGCAAGCAGAACAGCAAGAACTTATCCAAATTCGAGATGATTTTGATAAATATCTTGCAGCTGGCAAAGTATCTGAAGGGCAAGTTAAATTTCTTGCAATTGCCCCTTTAATGCGATTAGCAGGATATTACCGTTATCCACTTCAAATCAAATTAGAAGAAGAAATTGCAGATATTGAAATCGAAGACGAAGGTAGAATAATTACTGGAAGAATGGATATTTTAGCTGTTAATAAAGCCAAAAAAACAGCTAGCACCAATTTATGGGTATTATTAATTGAATCAAAAAATAGTAGTATTTCTCCCTCTGAAGGTTTGCCGCAGCTACTAACGTATGCTTTCCGTAGTTTACAAAATCAATCATCAGTTTGGGGATTAGTAACAAATGGACAGTATTATCAATTTTTACAAATTCAGCAAGGCAACCCTTCCATCTACTATTTAATGCCTCTGTTAAATTTGATGGAATCTTCACGGGCAATTGAATTACTCCAAGTACTTAAAGCAATTTGCCGATTATAATTCTTCATTTTATTGTAGGGTGCGTTACAATACTGCTCGGTTAAGACGGTTTCCCACAATCGATCCCCCTAAATCCCCCGCATTCATTGGGGGACTTTGTAAGCCTTTTAGCCCCCCAACTTATCGGGGGGTAGGTTCCGATCAATTTCTATCCCTTGCAGTATTGGGGTACGTTAGAACGAAGTTCGTAACGCACCCCTACTTATGCTTTTCATGAGGTTCAATAACGATTTTCTGTTATCCCACAGTATTTTAGGGGCAGTTAGGTATCGTGCCCCTATCGTTTCGGTTTCCCCTATCCCTTAAAATCTTCTCGATTCAAACCATATTTAACTGCTTTTCGTTCCAACTCACTCAAAACAGGAAGCTGAACTTCCGTGAATGCAAACTCCCTTTCAAACTGTAAACCCACCTTTTCCATAACACGAATAGACCTGTGATTATCTAACAACGTCCAAGCAACCACACGTTGCACATCCCAATCATTAAACCCCTTCAACACCAAAGCTTGCGACATTTCTGTAGCATAACCTTTACACCAAAAATCAGGAATCAAACGATAACCAAGGGCAACTTCACCATCAGCAACAATATTTAAATCCACCCCAAACTGACTATCTGTAGCAGGGAAAAAATGAAACCAACCCATAAAATTTTGACTTGATTTTTCAATCGCTGCCCAAATACTAAAATTATTATATTTTTCATAAGTCTCCATCATCTTCGGCAACGAATAAGTTTTGATTCGTTCGTAATTTGTTGTATTTCCACCATTACCCCAGCGGATTATTTCCGGGTGACTATCTAACTTAAATAAATTATCAACATCACCCGCAACAAACTCACGTAAAAATAATCTTTCCGTTTCAAGAATAATTTTCATAAACCAAAATTTAATAACCTATTCCTAAATCAATCGTAAAGACCCACAGAAACCCGGTATCTCAAAGATACCGGGTTTCTAATCGCTTTTGAAAAGCTAACCACATAGACACAGAGGGCACGGAGTTAAGATTTGGGATTTTAGTAGTGTAAATCCTATTATTCATTAACTCTCTTCTTTCTTCCTCCGTGACCTCCGTGCCTCTGTGGTTCATTTCTCCAAAAATACCCAACCGCAAATCAGACAAAATTACCGCAACAATTTCATAGTTTCCGCTACACTAACCAACGTATTCGCACATAAAATACCTGAAGCAGCCACAGCCGGAACCCCTATACCTGGCATAGTACTATCCCCAACACGGTATAATCCCTTAATCGGCGTATGCGTACTAGGAAACATACCCTTATTTGCATCAATCCCAGCACCATATGTGCCCTGATACCGTCTTAAATAACCAGCATGTGTCAGAGGTGTACCGATAAGTTCTAGAACAACACGTTCTCGAATATCAGGAATCACTTTCTCCAAAGCACGATATAAAGTTTGTACTTTAAAACGCTTCTTCTCGTCATATCCCTCATCCCTCTCCCATCCGGCATATGCTTCCAAAGTATAAGCATGAACAACGTGATGTCCCGGAAGTGCCAACGACGCATCCCACACACTTGGAATCGATATCATGCAAGTATTTCCCGGCACAGTCACATCTTGCTGCGAGTGAACCACCACATGATGTCCCGTCAAATCTAACCCATCCGCACGAATACCCAAATGCAAATGCATAAAACTTTCCACCGCAGGAGTATTTAACGCACCTCGACGGTATGACTCAGGTAAATCTTCAGGTTGCAGTAACTTAGTATAGGTATCCCAAATCGTCGCATTGGAAATAACCACAGGTGCTTTAATAGTTTCACCATCACTAGCCCCCCTTTGTAAGGGGGGTTGGGGGGATCTCAATTTCACACCAACGGCTTTACCCGACTCCACCAAAATCTTCTCAACATGACACCCCAACCGTAACACCCCACCCCAACGTTCTAAACCACGTACAAAAGCTTTAATAATCGCACCACTACCACCCACCGGATACTCAACCCCACCATGTGAACGTTCACCCAACATAAAAGCTACTTCGGGCGCGATAGTCCCGCTAGCCTTCAAACCAGACAATAGAAAGCATTCCAAGTCAATTAACCGCCGCACCCAAGGGTCTTTAATAGTCGTATCCATCACATCACCTACTGAGCCTTGAACAATGGGCAAGTGAGGTAACATTTTTAATAACGACGTTAAATAACGCCCGAATAATACAGGAATTATTTGCCAATCCGAACGTAACGCAATAGTGGGAATCCCTTTCATTGCTTCGTATAGTGGTAACATTCGGTCTTCAAACTTTTTGAATTCGCTTGCACCTTGGGGAGTAATTTTAGCGACTTCCTCACGGTAACGCTGACTATCCCCATAAACTGGAAAACTACCCTCTGGAAAATGATAAGTTCCAAAAGGGTCATATCGCACAGCCTCTAAAGATTCACCTAAAATATCTAGTACTTGTTTGACAGGATTCAAACTAGCGTCACCTGTAAGGCCACAATAAAAAGAAGGGCCTGAATCAAATTCAAATCCTCGTCGTCTAAAGCTGTGTGCTGCACCACCAGCAATAGTGTGACTTTCACAGACAATTACACGTTTACCATAACGTGCAAGCAAACAAGCAGCAGTTAATCCACCGATACCGCTACCAATGACGATCACATCAAAGTTGTTATTTGTCATTTGTCATTTGTCATTTGTTATTTGTCATTTGTCATTTGTTAATTGTCCTTTGTCATTTGTCATTTGTTAAATAATAACTAACCACTAACCACTAACCACTAACCACTAACCACTAACCACTAACCACTAACCACTAACCACTAACCATTAACCGCTAACCACTAACCACTAACCACTAACCACTAACCATTAACCGCTAACCACTGACCACTGACTACTGACTACTAACCACTGACCACTAACCACTAACCACTAACCACTGACCACTAACCACTGACCACTGACTAATTAAAATATGACCGAACCAATAATTGAACTAAAAGGTGTTTCTAAGGCATTTGGTGATAATAAAGTATTAGATAATATTGATTTGACAATTAATCAGGGTGAAGCACTGGGAATAATCGGGCCTTCGGGAACTGGAAAATCAACAATTTTAAGAATAATTGCGGGATTAACAGCACCCGATACCGGGGAAGTGTACATCCAAGGAGTGCGACGACCGGGTTTAATCGAAGATGGCCCCGACCCAGTTCGTATTAGTATGGTATTTCAACAAGCAGCGTTGTTTGACTCGCTAACGGTAGAAGAAAATGTGGGGTTTATGCTCTATCAGTACTCAAAGTTACCTAAAAAGCGCATTCAGGAACTAGTACATGAAAAATTACAGATGGTAGGTTTAGGAGGGAGTGGAGATAAATACCCCGCAGAACTTTCGGGAGGAATGCGCAAACGAGTTAGCTTTGCCCGTGCAATTGTATCAAACCCCGATCGACCCGAAGATGCTGCCGAAGTTTTGCTATACGATGAACCTACAGCTGGACTCGACCCAATTGCTTCGACAGTGATAGAAGATTTAATTCGGCAGTTACAGTCTACCGATGGAATCTGCGGGACTTATGCGATTGTTACGCACCAGGATAGTACGATTCGTCGGACAGCTGATAAACTTGTGTTTTTGTATCAAGGTCAAGTGCAGTGGCAGGGACATGTAAGTGATGTTGATACTACAGACAATCCTGCGATTAAACAATTTTTGAGCGGAAGTGTAAAGGGCCCAATCCATGTAGTGGGATAAATAAAAGTTAGCAGGGGCGGTTTACGAAGATTTATCATTACCATTAAGTATATTAGTGTTCGCAAAGAGCGTTCTTGCAGGGTATCCGCCCATAC
>JANNFJ010000852.1:0-3401 GCA_031379725.1 Calothrix sp. OTE_75_metabat_31 | reverse complement strand
CAACCAGCCAAGAAACGATAATATTTGTTGCCACATATCGTTATTTCGGTAAAGTATTGCAACTCAACCTCTCAATAATACCTATTGTGAGGATAATTTAGCTGGCTTCCCCCGCATCCAGCAAGAGAAGCGGAAATAACTAAATCTACAAGCGCACTGTCTGTACGCCTCCCAAATATTGCACCATTCATTTTCCTTAGAAAACAGGGTGTGATACGCTCATAGTAAGCCTTGCATATTCGCCTTGAATCTTCATTTGCCCTATGTCTTTCAAAGCTTCACAAGCTTGAGCGTTGCCAGAAGCACACAAATTGCGTGCAAAAGCTTCAACTTCATTTATTTTATAGCAAGCTTTTATATCATTATGCATGTAACATGCATTATAAAAATTTGATGCCTGTGAGGTTAATAGACGATAAGTATCATCATTTGTACGAACGACATTAGGCAATCCAACTTCATTTGTCTGTTCATTACTTGAGTTAGTAGAAACATATTCAGGTTGTTTTTGATCGACTGTATCATGCAAAACATGACAGCGAACAAGTTTCCAAGCTGATTTTATATTAAGCCAAGTATGCTTATGGACTTTATTCAATACTATTGGCACAAGCTTACGTTTGTTTTCAACATCGCTTGGGTGTTCAAACAAAATCTCATCGCGCCAAAAAAGAATAACGGTTGCTTGATCTCCATGCATGTCAAACTGCTCGTAGCTCAGAGTCGTAAACCACTTGTGAGATTTTTTGTGAGCATCTTCTTGTAAGGAGCGCATTTGCTGTAAAGTGAACACACTTCCATCTATATTAGTTTGGGTAAATTTTGGTGCAAAGTCAGCAAATTCTTGATTCACGTCATAATTCTTTAATTCGCTACGTGCGTTTACCAAAGCCGAGTAACATTTCTTGATTGTTTCTTTCCCAGTGCTAATATTCATGCTCAATACCTCAACTTGTAGATGCGACTGTATATAATATATTTCTCATCATTGAATACTTATGCAATTAATTTTGAGGCTTTCGTCTAGGGTGTCTACTTTGAGCCTTTGAGTAAGGGTAAAAATCAATACATTTTTATTTTGTAACTCTTTGGGCAAAAGCTTATGCTACAGAGATTTTGCGTTCACATGGATACAAAATTTGTACGATTTTAAACTGATAAGATTGTATTAAAATCAATATCCTAGTACTTAAATTAATCTTCTTGTTTTCTGTTACAAACCGTTATAGCAATTACCGGGTTTTGCCATACCTTGTTAACAAGTTGTACTGCAAAGGTGTAACCTCCAAGTCAGAACTTCACTTTATACTTAATTGCGCGATGCCGAAGGCGACCACTTCGTGGTATTGCTCAAGAACGACTCGCTACGAGTATCGCACTCCCCCACCCCACCTCAAACCAAATCCGCCAAAATATCGGTCATCGCATAAGTGCAATTTCTGTCGGTTATCGTCATATTTCATCACCGTATCGGCCCCGTGCGTGGCGGCTAAACCTTTGCGTCGCCCGATAATTCCCATCCTGTTTTATCCAACACTGTCGTAATCGAACTGTGCCTGACAGGCGTGCGGTGACATTTGTTTGGTGATACCAACTTCGTTACATAAAGAAGAAACCAACCGCCGAATTGCTTCTCCACTCAAACGTTTTCCATTCCCGTTATAAGCAGTGGTAACAAATAACGGCTGCTTTAATTTATTTACCCGACCGCTCGCTATCAACCAGTCCGCTAGAGCTTCCACTGTTTAGAATAAAAGCTCAAGACTCAATTGTTGATTGGCTTGATAACTTTTATTATCATCTGAATCTATCTTGCAACCGCTTCTAATTTCATAGTTGGTAATGAATAGCTCTTTACCAATAGCCGCACTACTTCGTTTATAGTTATTCATGCCATACTGCAATTCCCACTCAAAAAGATTAGCAGAATGAAAATTTTCTCTAATTTTAGGTGAGTCATCATAAGTTATAAGCCAGCGATGCTGGCAATCTCTTACAAGTGTTTGAGCAAACCTTTGATGGTCAAAAGATGTGTGTAAATCGCCATCTTTACCATATAACTTAGATTTAGTAGCAGCCAAATAAGGTGGGTCTAAAAATATAAATATATTTTTACCTCCTGCCTTTAATAGCTCACTGTAATCTAAATTAGTGATACTTACATCTTCAGTTAAAATTTTTTCTAGTTTTTCTAGACGGTCTATAGATGAATAAGTAAACCTTTGATGAAAAGCTTGCTCGGAAAAACCACCAGATTCCACAGTACCAGAGAAAGTAATTCTATTGAGGACAAAAAAGCGAACTGCTCTGTCAAAATTAGATAAATCGTTAGTATTTACACTGGTCAATTCCTTAAATAGTAATTTACCATCTGTATATTTCTCTTTTATACGGCGTGTTTCTTCTACAAGCTGAGGAAGGTGAGATTGAGCAAATTTCCAAAACAAAAATAACTCACAGTTTAAATCGTTAATCCAAATTTTTAACTTAGGAAACTTTTGCTTTAAGTAAATAAATACAGAACCTCCTCCTGCAAAGGGTTCTCTAAACTCAGAAAAACTATCTGGTAAGTACTCGGCTATTTGGTTGATGGCTTTTGACTTTCCACCGGGGTAACGTAGCGGACTTTTTATCATAATTGTTACTAGAATTTCATCAATTTGGGATTTGACAAAATCGTTATTAAATTGTTGTTTGTCTAACTTATGCTTATCACTTTGCCCTTTTTTGATGCTTTTATCAGCCGTCTCATAATAAGCAAGGACGATATAAATATTGAGTAAGGAGCATTCTGTTTCGGCGTGTAGTGCGCGAACGCACTACAAAATTATAAATCTGCCAAAACAGGATGCTCCCGGAATATAGAAAGTGTTAACCGAATTTTAGGGGTTCGTTGTGCTTACCTGAATGGATTACTTGCGATTTAAGCCACCGTTGTTTTTATTTTAATTAGGTCTGAGTTGCGGTTGCGCTACTTTACAACCGCAAACTTTGTTACGTGCAATAGCGCTTTTCTCCACTGGAGCGCGATATAGGCGACTATACGCTATGCGATCGCGCGCACTCTCAAAGGTGCGAAGCACCCGGAATCGTGTAAGTTGTTAATTTCGTTAATAGTAATTATTAATAAGTTAATTATAGTTGAGTGAATACCGTAATTTTAATGTGGTATTTTTAGCTACTTTTAAATTTATCTAAACTCGGTACTAAAATTAAATGTGTTTGCCCTGGCTATTTGGCTATTTCTGCCAAAACTGGATGCTCCCTTTATGATCAGGTGTTGAAGATATCTAATTTATACCTACTAATCTGTGTCATAAGTTCTGAGGGGTTCAAAGAATCCGGGTTTCTTCGAGAAACCCGGATTCTAGTCCTCTCGAAAAGCCTATAACCCATCAAAA
>JANNFJ010000802.1:0-8953 GCA_031379725.1 Calothrix sp. OTE_75_metabat_31 | reverse complement strand
GCCGTAACCAAGCTGGAGTATCTTGCAAATATTCTTTATATGCCCAATCATGGATATTGGGAGAAATTGACACGATTAGATTTGGATTTATGGCTTTGATTTGCTGATAGAGATTTGCCCAAAATTGTGTGAGAATATCTGCACGCCACTGCAACCATTGTGCATCTTTTGGGTTAGCTGGTGGGTTAGTGCCAAATTGCTGATGGTAGCGTTTTATTGTCCCTGCATCGTAACCTCCTTCACAAGGAAACGCTGGTAACCGGTCATCACCTTGAATACCATCAACATCGTAGTTTTGTACAACTTCAAGTATTAGGTTTGATATAAAAGTTTGTACTTCCAAGTCGAGAGCATTCATCCACTCAAAGCCATTTTTTGTAAGTAAATTACCATTGCGATCGCATCCCATCCATTCGGGTCTTTTGGCTAGGAGCATTCCCCCATTTGATTTGTAAGAACTAGCAAAGCCATATTCAAACCACGGTATTACTTTTAACCCAACTCGATGCGCTTCGACGATAATTTCCTCTAATGGGTCGCGCAAGGAAAATAAGGGGTTAATTTTAATACCAAATGTTTGCTCCATGACTCTACTGGGAAATTGCGTTGCAGCTTTATTCCAAACCACGGGGAAGACCACATTAAACCCAGTTTCAGCCAGAAAAGTCATCGCTTCGGCAATATTACTTTGAGAGTTAAAAACATTACTATCAGTAGTGGTTATCCAAACTCCGCGTATCTCGATTGTCATGTATTAACTTGGGTACGGTGTACGGTGGGAATAAAAGACTAAATGCTAAGGATACAGAAATATCTGCTTTGATATACCGCTCGGTGGGATGAATTAGTAGTTATCCAGGCATAATATGTTGTTTGTTAGCAGTTAATACTCGGTAGTTGACAGTTATATAGTCTTCTTATCGATTAACTTTGCTTTTCCCTACTCCCTATTTAATTATGCTTACTGAATCATGGCAGCACAGCTACATCACTACCAACGGTATAAAGTTACACTATGTTACTCAAGGTGAAGGACCTCTAATGATAATGTTGCATGGGTTTCCAGAATTTTGGTACTCATGGCGAAATCAAATACCTGAATTTGCTCAATATTATAAGGTTGTTGCGCTGGACATGCGGGGTTATAACGATAGCGACAAACCCAAAGAAATATCGGCTTATACAATCAATGAAATAGTTAAAGATGTCGAAGGGGTAATTCGTGGGTTAGGGTACGATAAATGCGTGTTGGTAGGACATGACTGGGGTGGTGCGATCGCTTGGAATTTTGCGTATACTTACCCATACATGGTAGATAAGTTAATAATTCTTAACCTACCCCACCCGGTTAAGTTTGCTGAGGGGTTACGCACCCCTCAACAGTTACTGCGTAGTTGGTATATATTCTTATTTCAGTTGCCTTTTTTACCCGAATTCCTGATTCAATCTGGCGATTACCAGCCGATGGAAGCTGCCTTTAAGGGTATGGCAGTCAATAAAAGCATTTTTAGTCAAGCTGATATCGACGCATACAAAAACGCAGCAGCAAAACGCGGTGCTTTGACTGCAATGGTGAATTACTACCGTAATATTTTCCAACTCCAGTTTTTTAATAAAACATGGGGAATATTAGAAGTACCAACACTAATGATTTGGGGTGAAAACGATACTGCTTTGGGAAAAGAGTTAACCTATGGGACTGAAGCTTATGTTCGGGACTTTCAAATCAAATACATTCCTAATTGCAGCCATTGGGTACAGCAAGAACAACCCCAATTAGTAAATCAGTACATGTACGATTTTTTGAAGGTTAAATTGCTAGTTGGTTATTCAAATACTGAGGGTAGTTGAATAAACTGGACGCGATTTTAAAATTAGACAGTACTAATGGTTTGTGTCGAACCGTTTTGATCGTCGGTTCGTAATTGCGCTACCCTGCGCGAATGGCACTCTTGATTGTCGGGGCGCTAAAGCGCAATTGCAAACCCATCCAAATTAATGACATGGAGTATTGATAATTTTAACAAGTCGAGATACTTAGAATCCGGGTTTCGTAAAAGTTACCCTGATTTTAAGTATTCATTATTTACATTCATTATTTACTAAGTGAGGATAAAAAATTCATAAATATATAGTGATTAACTGATGAAACTCGGATTAAGAATAGTAGAAATACTGGGTTCACTATGAAGTTAAAATCGTAATCATCGAAATTACAAATATATAATATTGTTAAAAATATTTAATAATTGGTACTGAGGGTATTGCTGAGTTTAGAAACCACTGGAAAGCCTTGCCCATAACCATTTTATTGAAAAACAATGACATACTTAATTTTCTTTAGCAGTAAAAATACAGACACTTTATCAACTGAACTAATGACTTGATAAAAAAATCGTGCGATAATAAAAATGTGAGGAAAATAACGGAAGCAATTTGCTGACCAAGGGAGACTTTTATGAAAATTAAATTAGTAGCGGCTTTAATAGCCACTCCCCTATTTTTTACTGGTGCTGTTAACGCTGAAAATCCAATTCAGGTACAACAGCTTTTGCAAACTGGTGAATGCGTAAAATGTAATTTATCCGGTGTCGATTTGACCGGTGCCCATTTAATTGGCGCAGACCTACGCGGTGCGAATCTTCAAGGTGCGAATCTCAGTAGAGCTAATATTGAAGGTGCCGATTTAACTGGGGCAAATTTGCAAGGTGCAAACCTGAGTTCAACTTTCGCAACAAATGTTAATTTTAAACAGGCTGACCTCGATAAAGTCAATTTTACTAACGCAAAAATCCATAATTCTAACGTGTACCAAGCATCAATGAACGATTTGAATATTGCTGGTGCTGATATTGTCGAAACCGGCATTGGTGTTGGTGGTGAAGATGCAGTAAATATGCCTGATTGGGACTAAGTTTAATCTAATAGTTAAATTTGCGTAGGTTACACATCTCAATTTGATCGCATTTTTATAAGCCCGGTTTTTCAAAAAACTGGGCTTATATGTAGTGTTTAGATGTGTTTTTTGCTTAGAGCATTATCTATTTACTTAAAATTTACCCTAATTATTTATTCCTTAGATTAGTGTTATGCGGCGGCGATAATATACAATAATTATGTAGTTGTCAGGTAAAGCCAAATGGTTTTAAGTCCCCAACAACTCGAAGCGATGATGCCTGACGCAAGTCAGTTATATAGCGATGAGCCAGAAATGGAAAGTTCTTTGCATTATGCCCAATTATTGTTACTCGTTACTTGTTTAGAATGGCTATGGCGAGAACGAAACGATTATTTTATTGGGGCAAATCTAACTATATATTTTAGCCGTCAACAATTGCGAAACCGTGATTTTAGAGGTCCTGATTTTTTCTTAGTCAAAAATACTCAAAAACGTCCTCGCAACTCTTGGGTCGTATGGGAAGAAGACGGGAATTACCCAGATTTGATTATCGAACTACTATCAAATAGTACCGCCGATATTGACCGCAATTTGAAGAAGAATCTCTATCAAAATAACTTTCGCACACCTGAATATTTTTACTTTTCTCCCGATAGTCTCGAATTTATGGGGTTTCGGTTGAAGGGAAGCGAATACAAAGAAATCACTCCTGATAGTAATGGTTGGCGTTGGAGTCAAGAGTTAGGGCTATATTTGGGTATTGATTCAGGTCAACTGCGTTATATTACCCCTGAAGGTATCTTAGTTCCAACACCAGAAGAAGCAGCTATCCAAGCTGTAATTGAGGCAAATCAAGCACAGTTAGCTGCAAATCAAGCTCAATTGGAACTACAGCAGCAAACTCTCGAACTCGAACAAGAACGTCAGCGTGTAGAAAAGTTAGAAGAAATATTGCGCGAACATGGTATTAATCCTTAACCATAATTAATTATTAACTATTTGAGGCTTTTGATAACGGGCTGAAAAATTGGGTAAATTCCCCAGGTTGAAATTGTTCATCCCAATTCGCAGGTAAACGTCGCGGATTGGGATTATCTTTATTGGGTACGCGCATAAAAATATACTCGCAGTGAATGCTTTCGAGCTTGGTTTCAGCAGTGATACCCCAATTGTCAATATAAGCACCAGTAAGAATTGCACCCCGAAAGTCAGTTTTATCGACTTGCGATCGCGTCAAATTTGCTCTGGAAATATCAGCATTTTGCAAATTGGCGCTTGTTAATTTCGTAGCCACAAGACTCGCATCAACCAGGTTTGCATCGGACAAATTTAAACCTTGTAAATCCCAACCGTCAAAATTTTTGTTATGTAAATCTTTATAAATTACTAATTGACGAATTTTACTATTACTCAGATACGACTTACCAACAACAGCAGCATCAAGTTTTTGGACTTTAAACCAGCAGGTGCGGGTTAAGTTCGCTTTACTCAAATTAGTATTTTTTAACTTAGCCTGGGTAAAATCCACATCAGTCAAATCACTATCTTGAAAGTTTGTTCCGTGCCGAGTAGCCAGCCCCAATGCCAAATTGCGGATTAGATGTTGCTTTTCATCTTGAAATAAAGCTCGAAGCGCAACGTAAGATGAGAGGAGAATCATCAATACTGCGATCGCAATTGCCACAGTTCCGGCGATTAAATTCACCCGCGTTGCCATAATTGCAACACCACCCGATAAAGCTGCGGCAATGCAAATTGTGCAAGTTACTGCAAAATAACCAGCCACAGTCCCCGCTAGCGTCACCACCCCCGCAATTACAACAGTCCCAAGGATTGTAGCGACTACTGCCACCGCACCCGTAACGACCACAGCCACAACTTGCGCCAATCCCATCGCCCCAGCATGTGCTGTACCTCCAGCCCAGGTTACAGCTACAATACCTGCCCAGCCGACTGCTGCAAGACCCGCACAAGTTACCGACAGTGCCATAAACCCAAAAGCAGCACTAACACCTCGGTAAATAGTCATTACGAAGAATACGATCAGGACGAATAAGCTAACGATGCCTACGTAAAGATTTTCGCGGTTGCTATCAATCAGCAAAATTCCCACTAAAGAACCACCTATCGCGGACAGGAAACCCGATAGCGCGGATAGTAACAACGCGAATAAAATTAAAACAATTGCCCAACGTCGTTGCAAACCAGCTTTGGCATGGCTGAAATTTGCACCTTTGAGGTTCGCTTCGGCAAAATCCGCACCTCGGATATCCGAATAGGAGAAATCCGCACCTTCTAAGTCTTTTCCCTTAAACGATTTGCCTCTGAGCTTTGCACGGCGATAATCTTGAGCCATGTAGATTTTTTGCAAAGTAGGGACGATTTAACTATAGGTTGTAGGATATCAGGTTTTCGTATCTTTAAGAATATTTAAAGGGGAAAGGAAGGAGAGTAGGGAATGGGGGAGAAGAGAAAAACTGGACTTTTACTTGGGGACTACTTTGGAGAGGGTTAGTCCCCACGAAAAGCCCGCTCATACCGCCCAGGCTTCAAGCAGTAAGTGCTAATCGAACGTACAGCCTGCCTTCAGCAGGCTTTGTTGCTATTAGCCCTACCATTCTATGGTAGGGCGGGATTTTGGGCATTCTATAAAGCCATATGTTACTCAAATTGAGGGGTGATACCCCTAATTTGCGTCTCCCTAATTAAACAAACAGTTACTTTGCAATGCCTTCGCAAGCAAAACTTGATACTGTTTATCTCTAATTCTAAAAGCACCAAATCTTTCTAAGTGCGGATTCATCATTTGGGCATCAAACAAAATAAAACCGGCTTCTCGTAGGCGTTCGACTAATTTAACCAATGCCACTTTTGACCCATCAGGTATCTTAAAAAACATTGATTCCCCAATAAAAGCACCGCGAATAACGATTCCCAAAATTCCACCAGCTAATTCATCTCCAAGCCAGGTTTCAAAACTATATGCCCAGCCGGCTTGGTATAATTTCCAATAAATACCTTTTAACTCATCAGAAATCCAAGTCGTTTCGCGGTTCGCACATCCTTCCACCACCGCTAAAAAATTGCGGTTAACTGACACACTGAAACGTTCTTGGTTTAAAATACGTCGTAGCGACTTCGGATAACGGAAGCGTTCATCGAGAGGAATTAGAGTGCGATCGCGGCTTCCGTACCAGCCCAAGTTATTGTTATCGTCAGCCATGAGAAAATAACCTTGGGCGTAGTTTTCGATAATAGTAGCAACGTCGTATTCCATATAATTCATTAAAAATTATTAATTGGTGGTGGGTAGGTGGTAAAAAATGGTCTGTTTTATTAATCAGCGACAAGTCGTGAGGGTCAGAATCGGGCTTTTTTTAAAAAATCCTGATTCTTGTAACCCTTTAACCTTTACTCCTTACCCATTTTTATGACAGAACCGATTCCACCAATCACCTTGCCACCATCTCAAAATCCAGAACTTGAGGGACAATGGCTACAACAGCGGTTAAATCGCTGGCTAGATGAAGAATTTCTTCCAGAAACAATTAATAAAAAAATAGCCGAACGTGCATCTCAAATTTTTCTTAGGCAACGCATGGAAGGTGAAAACGACCTGGGGTCGTTAGTTATTGCCATCGTTACGGAGATGCAAGCGTTCGACTTTTCCAAAAGCTTTTATGGAGAATTTGCGATCGCCAACGCAGTTAGCGACCTACTCCTCGAAAGTCTCGGTATCGATAAATGTTGCGGACAGTGAAAATGAGGGAGTGGGGAGACAGGGGAGACAGGGGAGACAGGGGAGACAGGGGAGACAGGGGAGAGTAGAGAAAATGAAGCTGCAAAGTATCTTGTCCCCCTTGTCCCCCTTGTCCCCCTTGTCCCCTTGTCCCCCTTGTCCCCTTTCCCTTCTACCAACTTGACTTTACAACACCTGGTAAAAGTCCTTCATGTGCCCACTCACGCAGGACGTTGCGAGATAAACCGAAGTCACGGTAGAAACCTCTAGGACGACCAGTCAACCAACAACGGTTGTGTTGACGAGTTGGTGCGCTGTTGCGAGGTAACTGTTGAATTTTCCGGTGAATTTCAAATTTATCCAAAGGATTATCAGCAGCATGGAACTCGTCCATCAAAGTTTCACGCTTCGTAGCATACTTTGCCGCCATTTTCACGCGCTTTTTCTCGCGCTCAATCATGCTCTTTTTAGCCATTACAGTCCGTAAATTAAAAAAAATTAGTCAGCATTCCCTATCTTATAGCACTACCTTGCGAGAAGGACATAAATCACCCAACTCGCAGGTATCGCAAGCGGGATTTCTCGCTTTACAAATTGCCCGACCGTGATAAATCAAGCTGATTGACCAGTTTTCCCAATCGGGTTGGGGTAACAATTTCATCAAGTCGCGCTCGATACGCACAGGGTCTTCATGACTACTCAAGCCTAAACGATTAGTAAGCCGGTTGACATGAGTATCGACTGTTACCCCAGCATTAATTCCATACGCATGTGCTAAAACAACATTTGCTGTTTTTCTAGCTACTCCTGGTAACTTTAATAAATCGTCCATCCGATTTGGAACCTGACCGCCAAAATCGTTGACAATCATCCGACAAGAACCTTGAATGTTCTTTGCCTTATTGTGGTAAAAGCCAGTTGAACGTACTAATTCGATGATTTCCTCTAATTCACCGCTTGCCATAGTCGGTGCATCTGGAAACCGTGCAAAAAGTGCTGGCGTAACTTTATTTACCCGCTCATCAGTACATTGCGCGGAGAGGATTGTCGCTACCAGCAATTGCACGGGTGTCGAATAATTTAGCGAACAGGTCGCGTCAGGATAAAGTCGCTTCAATCGCACAAGAATTTCGAGTGTTCGTTGCTTTGTTGATGACTTACAAGTAATGCTCACTGAAATAGCGTTTCTTTAACAATTAGAAAAATCCCTAATCCCAAAAGTAACACTAAACCGGTTTGCATAACACCTTCTTGAATACGCATTGGTAAAGGTTTACCACGCAAACCCTCAATCAACAAAAATGCCAATTGTCCCCCATCCAAGGCAGGCAAAGGCAAAATATTGATTACAGCTAGGTTAATGCTGATTAATGCGGCAAAAAAGAATAAATTACCCGCGTCGTTTTGGGCGATACTAGCACCCATTTTCACAATTTTGACAGGGCCTGCCAATTGTCCGGCAGTTTCTTGGAAGTGTGTGACTAATTGCCCAAATCCTTGGAATGTCAGCACGACAATTCGCTGAAATTCATTTGCAGCAATACCAAAAGCCGCTCCCAGATTACCTACAGGGCGACGTTCGACTTTACCATTGGGAGCAAGTCCAACACCAATCGTACCATCTTGAGATTTAGCTTCGGGAATTACTTGGACCCAAAGCCGTTGGTCGCCACGTGCAACTTCAAGCTGTACGGGTTTACCTGCATTGTTTTTGATAGTGTTCTTAAAAGAATCAATATCTTGCAGCGACGTACCAAATTGCTTATTATTTGCTCCGAGAATCACATCACCTTTTTGGATTCCTGCGTTTGTTGCCACTGAACTAACTTCAGGTGCCAGTTGTTGAATTAACACACCTGGTTGACTAGCGTGGGGGATACCAACAAAGCTAATTTGGCTAACTAGTAGCAAGTAGGCAAATATTAAGTTTGCAATCACACCCGCGCTGATGACAATCGCCCGGTCTAATATTGGACGATTACGCAGCAAATTTGGGTCATCGGCAGGAATATCGCTATCCGGGTCGTCATCGGGAAAGCCGACAAAGCCACCCAAAGGAAAAGCGCGGACAGCATACTCGGTTTCGGGACCTTGATGCTTCCAGATAACCGGACCAAAACCCAGGGAAAAACGATTAACATAAATCCCTTGTGACCTTGCTGCAACAAAATGTCCCAGTTCATGAACCAGGATGAGAACAGCCAAGACTGCGATCGCCGCTAAGAATGACATAGATTAATACTAATGAAAGTCATGCATTTATTACTCACTCTATTGTAGATGGGTAGAGTGTAGGGCGTAGGGAGGTGGGAAGG
>JANNFJ010000780.1:0-15482 GCA_031379725.1 Calothrix sp. OTE_75_metabat_31 | reverse complement strand
CCTTCCCATCGATTTATTAGAACAACTTGCACGAGATAAACGTTTGGGAGTTCGTCAAGCAGTTGTCCTCAATCCCAACACCCCCACAACTGTACTAATACGACTTCTCAAAGATAAAAGTTGGGATTTACGTCGCAATATTGCTCAACATCCCAATGCTACACCAGCAATTTTAGTAAGTTTAGCAAAGGATAATTATGCTTCGGTGCGAGTTGCAGTCATTGAAAATCCTAAAACCCCGATTCAACTACTAGCACAATTAGCTGTAGATACTGATACCTACGTTCGTAAAAGTGTGGCACAAAATTCTCGCATATCCCCAGTCGTTTTGATGCAGTTGGCAGAAGATTCTCACACTGTAGTTCGTCAAGCTATTGCATCTAACCCCAATACTCCACCATTGGTACTAACGAAACTTGCAGGGGATGAAGATTCGACTGTAAGAATCGCAATTGCAACAAATTCTAGTACCCCTGATGAAATTTTAGCTGATTTGGAAGCAGATAAATATGATTGGATAAAACAAACTGCTGGGAAAACTCGTCAAAATCGAACTTCCTCATCGTCAATATCAATATCAATTTCTGAAAATTCTTTCAATCGTAACGAGCAATCATCGGATGAATTAGATATTGCCAGCAACCCAGAAACACCAATCGAAACCCTGCTTAAACTTGTTGAAACAGAAGATAACGATATGAGGACAGTCGTATTCGCAAACCTTTACCAAAAAATTGCCGGTTTTACCGACATATATAATATTGCTGACTTACTCGCAGAAATATCTATTAAATCTAATAACCTTGATTTGAAAATTGCTTTAGCACGACATCCCCATACTGACACATCCAGCTTACAGAAATTTGCCAGCAGTCCATCATTTCGTTTGCGTCGCTTAGTCGCACAAAATCCTAATCTTTCTCCTTACTTGCTTGAAAAACTCCTCGAAGATAAAAATTCCGAAGTTCGACGTGCTGCACTTCGAGGTTTATTAAATCAAGTCCAAACTAATTCTCAGCAAGAATTTAGCACCACATTAAACGAATTTTTACAGCAATGGCAAGCTACACAAAACCCCAACACACCTAACAATATCCTGATTAATCTTGCTCATAGCAAATGGGTAATTATCCGTGAAGCTGTAGCTTTGCATCCCCAAACTGCAACGATAATTTTAAATACACCTAATATAAACTTAGAAAACACATTAATCAAACACAAAAAAAATAACGTACCTCTAACCCTATTAGAAAAATTAGCGAATGATAAAAATTTAGTCGTCAAAATCGCAGTAGCTAAAAATCATCACGTTCCCTTAAATATCCTCGAACATCTTACAACCAATAACTACTGCCACAGTCCAGTCCATCTTGCAGCAGTCAAAACCTTATTACAGCGTTATCCTCAACATGCGGGTTTCTTTCTCGAACGTTATATATCTAATAATTCATCTGCTTCCATATCCCGCTTCTTTATCCTTGGGCATCCTCACACCAATAGCAACTTACTTACCAAGCACTTTTGCTCATCATCCTGGTTAGAAAGATATGCTCTAGCATCTAATTCTAATACCCCCCAACATATCCGTGAATATCTCACACATGATGCAAATCGTATCGTTCGAGCAGCTGCAAAAGCTCAAATTTAAATATAGTCATTTATAACCTTTCGTCATTGCGTTCGTCAAAGACGTTCTTGAAGGGTTTTCAACTGCTGGAACGGTCGCGCAGCGTGTCCCCTTGGGACTGGGCAATCGCAATATATATTTAATTTTGCGTAACTACTTAAAGAGCGATCGCATTCAACCTAATCCAATACTGCAAGGGATAACAAATTGCAAACTCGTAAATCCCCGTAGAGACCTTACATGTAACGTCTTTACGGACTAAAATTATCCAAAACCTACGCAGTATTGCAACTCAATCAGTAAGCAAAAAACTTCCGAGACTTTAAACCCAATTTATTGTTGACTATTTCCCCTCTTACGTAAAATCACTATTTATACATAATCGCAGATTACATACCACTACAGAGTGACCTTCATTTCAGCCGCAAAATTTAAATTATATTTAATCATAATTTAACTTATTCTTAATTTAAAATCATTATTGATAGAATTCTCAATAATTTGTGAGAATAGACGCAATAAAATAACGAGATTGCGAAGTTACAGGAGATGAAAAAAAAGTGGCGCAATAATGCTAAAATGAAAATTACTCTGGGTAAATATTGTCTTTTTTCTGTAAAAAGCCATTTGTCATTTTACATGGTGGCAAAATGACAAATCAACTAATTTGGTAACTGCTTTTTCAACGCTTCGAGGGAAGACCAACGACTATCCACAGGTTTTTCGGGTTGCTGGGATTTCTTTTGAGAACGAACTTCGATGCCAGCACAATCGGTCGAACATAATTGTTGCTGGGGAATAGCCAAACACATCTGCTCGTAGAGCCAATCACTGGGAGAAAAATGTCCTTCGGGGGAAAGCGATTCGACCAAATCTTCAAGGGGCACTTCTCGCTCTAAAGGCAAATCCTCAGTTAGGGCACTTTCATCCAACCAAATAATTTCATTATTATCAATATCTAAACGTTGATTGTACTGTTGCAAACAACGGTTACAAGCACAAGTAATAATGGTTTCGGCTTGAGCGGATACTTCCAAATAAGTACCGCAATGCCGAACTCGAACCTGACCGCGAACGGGAGTTAAGGTATCTAAACCGGGTAGAAACTCTTGAATTTGAATTTCCTCTGTCCGCTCCAAGGCTGTAGCGATCTGCGGAATATATATTGCGTCCATAGGACTCTTTGTGACATCCTCAGTCTGAAATTATCTGAAATTACCTGTATATTCAGCATTGCTGATAATACAATCCTTAGTTTAGCGGTTATTGAATCTATTTTTAAAACTTCTAAATGCGGATTCCCGAAAATTTTTAATTGTCAGTGGTCAGTGGTCAATGGTCAATGGTCAGTGGTCAGTGGTCAGTGGTCAGTGAAAATAACAAATAACAAATGACAAAAAACAGATAGAGACGCGAGGGATACAGATTTACAAAGCATAAACTTAATAAAGGTATTTTACTTTTCTCGCGTCTCTAAGTCCAAGAAGGGGATTTGCTACTCCACAATCGGCTTGGCACAACAATCTACCCGACTGCAGGACGGACAATCAGATGACGATGGGGTTCTTTACCTTGGCTAAAAGTTTCTAAATCGCTGTATTCCTTCAAGAACGTATGTACTTGACGACGTTCGGCGGAACTAAGGGATTTCATCTCAACTTCTTGCCCTGTGGAGCGGACTCGCTCGGCAGCATCGGCAGCTAAAGCAGTAATTTCCTCTTGTCGCTTAATGCGATAGCCATCTAACTCAATGGTGTACGAAGCTTGGTTTTCAGGTGGCTGATTGAGATTGAGAATCGAATTTGCTAAATACTGAACAGCATCAAGAGTCGAACCATCGATGCCAATGAGAACCTTAATTTCTTCGGGTGTCAACTTAGCTTCATCAATCGTTAACCAATAACTTTCACCCTCAGATGAATCAGGAGAAAAACCTGGATTATTCTCAAATTCACCCTTAACAGAGGCGGACACTCCTACTACCTGTAACAGCGTCTGCAACCACCCAGTACCTCGTGCAATCGTATCAGTCATTAACTTGTAGCCTTTTTCTTAGAACTTTTTGGTTCAAACGGTAAACTTTTTGGTTCCGCTGCGTCTGCTTCTTTTTGTTGCGAATCTAAGATTTTTTGCAACTCTTCAGGAAGAGGTTCGCGTGAAACAATAAAAGTTTGTAGCGTTTGGAAAACGTTACCAATCAACATATACATCAATACCCCTGCTGGTAATGGGAAGAACAAAAACATTCCCGAAAAAATAACGGGAGTAATCTTGTTAACCGTGTCCTGCTGGGGGTTTGTAGTAGTCGAAGGTCCCGAAGCGGTTTTAGTGATGTTTTGACTGACGTATAAGGATACACCAAATAAGACAATCATGGCAATAATATCCCAATGGATAGTACCATCGGGGTCGGTTGCTCCGATTCTGCCTAAAGCATCAATAAACAGAAAACCTTGGTTTGCAGCTAAACCAGGAATTGTACCTTGGATAGTCACATCACCAGGTTGCAAAGCTTCGATATTACCTTGAGCGTCAATTTTAACCCGGTCTTCACCTTTGGTGATTTTCCATTCAGGGACTAACTGATGGTCGGGATGTTCGGCTAAAATTTCACCGAAAGGTTTACCTGTTAAAGTTTGATACTCAATTTTGGTTTTTTCCCCTACCGCTAATTTACTACCACCAGGTAAAATCGCCGTTACTTTGATGTGTTCGCCATCGGTAACGTAGATATTTTGTGGTGGAGTCGCGGTTGCTTGGGGTTGAATTTGTTCAACTTGTGTCCCAGGCAAAACTTGTAAATTGAGACTGTAGTTAACTCCTGAAAACGGCGAACCTCGCAACGTTGCGAACAGTGCCAACAATACAGGCATTTGCACAACCAGGGGTAAACATCCCGCTAAGGGGTTGCCAAACTCCTGTTGAGCTTTCATCATTTCTTCTTGCTGCTTTTGCGGATCGTCTTTATGACGTTCCTTAGCTTCTGCTATCCGCTTTTGCATGAGCGGTTGGACAACTCGCATTCTTTGCATATTGCGAATTGAACCGGCACTCAGGGGATAAAGCGCAAAGCGCACAACTAATGTTAATGCTACAATTGCCAACCCATAGCTGGGAAAAATCCCATAGAAAAAGTCTATGATTGGCAGCATTACGTTGTTCGAGAGAAACCCGATACCAAAATCCATTATCTGAATTCAACCTGAGTTACAGTAAAAAAAATTGTCTGAATCTAATTTATCGCTTTCATTGCCTTCCCTAATGCTGGGAATCAACTACGGATAGCCGCACAAATAAAAGAGGGGGAGATGGGCAGAGGGGGGGAGGGGGAGATGGGAAAAATATTGCCTCCCTACCTCCCTACCTCCCTACCTCCCTACTTTTTCATTCCAATCATATTGGGGTTTTTAGCGGCAATGCGTTCGTTTATATAATCATAAACTTCGCGGAATCTGGGTATAGCACGCAACTCTAAGCGACTACCGTTTCTCAAAGTTACGACCATATCTCCCCACAAGCCAATACCGCGAGGAACCGTAACTATTTTGACAATTTCCGAATAGATGACATCGCTGCGATCGCGTCCCATCCAACCACCTGTAACAGTAATGCGACGGTCGGTAATTCTAAACCGCAGCCACAATGCCCGCACGATTGCCCCAACTGCTAAAGGGATACCAACTACTGTCAAACCAATCAGTATGTTTACTATCAAGTCCCCAATGTGAGGACCACCTTCATAATATACGTCTTCACGAATGCCCATTTAAAACCTCGGCTTGTGCCAACAACTGCTCTAATTCTTGCAGAAATTGTTGGGTTACGCACCTTTCTTGTGTTGCGGTTGGTTTGACAACAATTACCAATCGCCATCCCGGCAAGATTTGCGGCAATAACTGATATAATGCTGCCGATATTTGCCGTTTGAGTCGGTTGCGAACTACAGCGTGCTTGCTGACTTTGGTGCTAATTGATATACCAATTCTAGTTGGTACCTTGGTCGGTGGCTCAATGTCAGCTATGTCATCCCCTGTATGTTTAACCGGGTGTGATGGTCGTAACGCTCTTAGAGTTAAATAAGAACTATGCCGACGAATCCCTTCCCGGAAAACAGCTTGAAAATCGTGACGCGATTTGAGTCGATGTAATGACGGCAAAGCCACTGTAAAATTACAAAACCTAACTTACTCTTTCCTATACGCTCAAACGATGACGACCTTTACGGCGACGTGCGCTAATTACGTTACGTCCAGTCGGTGTCCGCATCCTTGCCCGGAAGCCAGAAGTTCTTTTCCGTTTGCGACAAGTTCCACCCAAAGTTCTTTGCATAATCTCGTCCTCAGTCTCGTTTTTTTATATAAAAAGTCACAATCTAATATTATACCACTTTAGGAAATTAAGGGAATAGGTGTAGAGAGGGAGATGGGGAGAGGGAAATTAAAGGTTAAAGAATGGAAGTTGAATGTAGCGCGACGAGCGTTAGTAATTATTTGTCTTGAATAAATACCTGATTCCTATTTACTACTACTCCCTACTCCCTACTCCCTACTCCCTCCCATCTAATTAATGCTAATAATCCAAGTCCCAATTATACGTGACAGAGGTACGTCTCCAGGTGATTGGATGGCACAGTTAAAGTAGTACATCCCACCGAAGGAAGGATTTTTAATATTCGAGAGGACAATTTCTACACTACTACCTGCAGCAACAGGTTCTTGGGGATAGATTTGGAGGACATTGTTATCTTTATCCCACTTTGCTTCTTGTAGAGGTACTTTCTTACCTTTGACACGAAGTTCGATTTTCTTGGGGTCAAAAGTGCCTTTATAGTATTGGGGGTAGGAAATTACAAACTGGGCAACAGCAGTTTTGAGTTTAGCGGGGGCAACTCGCAAACGCAGCCTATCCCAACCGTCTGCTTGTCCACCAAAATCGAACCGGTAATTGAGTTGGTTTTTGGATTCAACACCACTCCAAAGGGTAAACCCGTTTTGTGCCAAGCTTATGGCAGGAAATGCACCTACTAAACAGCTAGTCACGGCTAAAGCGGAGAGTAAACGTCGCATAAATTAAGCTCCTATGGCATTATGTATGATTTATCAATCGGTTTTGCTGTTAAGCGTCGTAACTAAACTTTACTACTGACTCGCTGATAATTAGACGTTACGCGATCGCAAAAGTGCCTTTTTTTGAAAGGGTGAAGGGAGTAGGGTATACCTAATTTCTCCAACCTATCTAAATTCTGAATGTTTCTAAATATGTAGAATTGTTGAGATTTTTTACAGTTATTGATAAAAATTGAACTTTTAACACGATTTAAATAATGGCTTTGTGGTTTTAAATTAAAAAGAGTAAAAAACTCCGCTCGTGACTTGGTTGGTAGTCGTACAGCTTTATTAATGAATGGTTTCAACTACCCACTGACTAAAAATTGCCACCGATTGCATTAGAGATTTTGACCACCTGATTGAGGATTGCTCAATATTACGTTATGTTAAAAAATAATAAGAAAAATAATAAATTCCTAAAAGAAGTTAAAGAGATAGATAGAAAAATTGGGGATCGACGTAGGATGTCTGGTAAGTAAATTTTTTCCGACCGTGATGGAATAGTGGTATTCAGTTGGGCCCATTACCTGGCGCATGCCTGAATAAGTCGAGTGCTATGCTCAAAAAAAGGGGGATAGACACGGGTGAATTGACGAAGGCAGCCACAGTTATACTCCGAGCGGTTAGCAATTAGCTATTAGCGGTTAGCGGTTAGCGATTAGCGATTAGCGGTTAGCCAAAAGCTAACAGCCATTTGAGAATTCCAGTTTTTAGCCGTTCTCAGTATAGATTATTGTTCTGTGAAATTATAAATATGCCCATCTACCGATAAAAAAATCCCCAAGATAGTTAATTTTCCCAAAAATTTCTCAACATCGCAGCAAATAGGTATTTAACGACAGGAGATTGAATGAGAATTGCAGTAGCCAAAGAAATCGAAGTTTGCGAACGTCGTGTAGCACTAATTCCCGATACAGTTGCCCGATTGGTAAAACAAGGATTAGAAGTTTGGGTCGAAGCAGGTGCTGGAGAGCGAGCATTTTTAGACGATGCTGCATACGAAGCCGCAGGAGCCAAAATAATTAGCGATACAGCCACACTTTGGGGTGAAGCTGATGTTTTGCTCAAAGTCAGTCCACCCCAAGTACGTGATGATGGACGTGCGGAAGTTGATTTACTCAAAGAGGGAGCAGTTTTAGTTAGCTTTTTAAATCCTTTGGGAAATCCAGCTTTAGCGCAGAAACTCGCAGAACGCAAAATTACTTCCATGAGTATGGAGATGATTCCCCGCACCACGAGAGCGCAAAGCATGGATGCTCTTTCTTCGCAAGCCTCTATAGCGGGATATAAAGCGGTGTTAATAGCAGCCGCAGCATTACCAAAATACTTCCCCATGTTGACCACCGCAGCCGGAACAATTGCCCCTGCGAAAGTGTTTATTATGGGTGCCGGAGTTGCCGGACTCCAAGCGATCGCAACTGCTCGTCGTTTGGGTTCGATTGTCGAAGCTTTTGATATTCGTCCAGCCGTAAAGGAAGAAGTCCAAAGTTTAGGGGCGAAATTCGTCGAAGTCAAACTCGACGAAGAAACCACCGCAGCAGGTGGTTATGCAAAGGAAATTTCCGAAGACAGCAAAAAACGCACTCAGGAATTAGTAGCGCAGCACGTAAAAACTGCCGATATTGTCATTACCACAGCCCAAGTACCAGGTAGAAAAGCACCATTACTAGTTACTGAAGAAATGGTGATGCAAATGAAACCGGGTTCGGTCATCGTTGATATTGCAGCCGAACAAGGTGGTAACTGTGCTTGTACCGAACCTGGCAAAGATATCGTCAAACACGGTGTCACCATCATCGGTCCCATCAATCTACCTTCATCAGTACCCGTTCATGCTAGTCAATTATATGCAAAGAATGTGACATCATTGCTACAACTAATAGTGAACAAAGATAAAGCTATTAATATCGACTTTGCCGACGACATCATCGAAGCAACTTGTATTACCCATGCCGGAGAAATTCGCAACGCACGAGTGAAAGAAGCTTTACAAGCAGTTGCAGTTTAAGAATGACCCAGTAGGGGTGGGGTTCCCCCACCCGTCCGACAGTGGGGAGTTGAAATTCGTAAATAAAAATATTCTTCCCCACTTCCCATACTTCCCCCCATCTTCCCCCTTCCCCTAATTACTCATGAACGAAGCATTAATAGCCGCACTTTTTGTATTTGTCCTTGCCTCATTTATTGGGTTTGAGGTTATCAACAAAATTCCCCCAACCCTACACACACCCTTAATGTCAGGTTCCAATGCGATTTCCGGAATTTCTGTATTAGGTGCAATAGTCGCATCAGGTGCAAGGGAAACCAATCTATCAGTGATTCTTGGACTAATTGCCGTTGTTTTGGCAATGATTAACGTCGTTGGTGGCTTTTTAGTTACCGATAGGATGCTGCAAATGTTTAAGAAGAAAGCAGTTTAAAAATTAGTTTTTAGCTTTTGGCTTTTAGCTTTTGGCTTTTAGCTTTTGGCTTTTAGCTTTTAGCTTTTAGCTTTTAGCTTTTAGCTTTTAGCTTTTAGCTTTTAGCTTTTAGCTTTTAGCTTTTAGCTTTTAGCTTTTAGCTTTTAGCTTTTAGCTTTTAGCTTTTAGCTAGAAGGAAATGCTTCAGACAGAAAAGTATAATTTAGAACCTTGGATAAAGATAAAAAGTCGCCTTTTTCTCAATAAATATACTGAACTGGTTATAGTCACGTATAAAAACTTTGAATTTAACCCAAAATTTTTCAGCGTGTCTATGTTCTTTCTTTGTAAACCCTTTACTATTCCCCTACGAACAAAAAATGACAGACTTTCTCCCAACTGGAATTCAACTTACATATCTAATAGCCGCATCATTATTTATCCTGGGTTTGAAAAAACTGGGTTCACCAGCAACCGCTCGAAACGGTAACGTTATTGCTGCAGTGGGGATGCTGTTGGCAGTTGTCGCCACAATGCTCGACCAACATGTCCTCAACTATGAAATGATTTTGATAGGGCTGGCAATTGGGTCGGTACTGGGTGCGATCGCAGCATACAAAGTCCAAATGACCGAAATGCCGCAAATGGTGGGTTTACTCAACGGTTTAGGTGGTGCAGCTTCCGCACTGGTTGCCGTTGCGGAATTTTGGCGATTACTTGATGCAGGTGAAACAATACCCATCGATATCAACATCTCGATGCTGTTAGATGTATTAATCGGTGGTGTCACCTTTACGGGTAGTATGTTGGCATTTGCCAAACTCCAAGGATTAATTAGCGGCACCCCAATTACATTTCCTCTCCAACAACCAGTCAACCTACTCCTTCTGGGTAGCTATATAGCAGGTAGTGTTTACCTCATCGTCCACCCCAACAGCCTCCCCGTATTTTTGGGTGTAGTTGCCGTTTCCTTGGTGTTAGGGGTGATGTTTGTTATCCCCATTGGTGGTGGTGACATGCCCGTGGTTATTTCATTGTTAAACTCGCTATCGGGTGTGGCTGCATCAGCAGCTGGTTTCGTAGTCATGAACAACATGCTGATTATTGCAGGTGCATTAGTCGGTGCATCGGGCTTAATCTTGACCGAGATTATGTGTAAAGCAATGAACCGCTCGTTATTTAGCGTGTTGTTTAGTGCTTTCGGTTCCGGGTCAGCTTCGGGTGGTGGTGCTGCTGCTAGTGGTGGTGCAAGCAATAAAACAACCCGCAACATTGACCCCGAAGAAGGTGCGATGATGTTAGGTTATGCTCGTTCGGTGGTAATTGTTCCTGGTTACGGTATGGCTGTAGCGCAGGCACAGCATAGCGTCCGCGAATTAGGAGACCAATTAGAGCGGATGGGTGTTGATGTCAAATATGCTATTCACCCCGTAGCAGGCAGAATGCCGGGACATATGAACGTGTTGTTAGCAGAGGCAAACGTGCCTTACGAAAATTTGCACGACATGGAAGATATTAATCCCCAGTTTGACCAGACCGATGTCGCTTTGATTATTGGTGCCAACGACGTAGTAAATCCGGCAGCACGGACTGATAAAAATAGTCCAATTTATGGTATGCCAATTTTGGAAGTTGACCGAGCAAAGCAAACCATCGTCATTAAACGGGGGATGAGTGCTGGTTTTGCTGGTGTTGATAATGAGTTGTTTTATAAGGAAAAGACAACAATGCTGTTTGGTAGTGCCAAGGAGATGGTAGCGAAGTTGGTCGCTGAAGTGAAGCAACTTTAGGGATTTTGAATTAGTAATGGTTCTTGGTAATTTGAATTAAACACGCAGAAGAGACGCGATATATCGCGTCTCTACATTTTTATAATTACTTTTCTGGGATTACCAGATACTTTGTAGGGGCACAAAATTTTGTGCCCCTATTGCTTTTGGGTAATTATAGCAACCGCCAAGGCGGTTAAGACGCTAGGCGTAAGGTATCCTCAATAGCATCTCGTAAACAATCGAACTGATCCAGTTTTTTGCGGATTCGACTCTTTAAGCAAGACCAGCACTGCTCAATTTTGTTTAAGTCTGGTGAATAAGGGGGCAAGTATAACAATTTACAGCCGGCATCCTCAATCAGTTGTTCAATCCGTCCGCCTTTGTGGAAGGTTGCATTATCCATTACTACAACCTGTCCTGATTCAAGTACAGGAAGCAAACAAGTTTCTAGCCAGGTCTCAAATACTGTTCGATTACATGCCCCCTCAACTGTGAAAGGAGCTATTAGATTTTTGTTACATAACGCTGCAATCATGTTTACCCGACCCTCACGTCGTCCAGATTTTAGTGCATGGAAGCGCTGCCCTTTTTCATTCCAGCCATAATCATACTGGTCTCGACTATCCATGCCAGACTCATCAAGATATACAATCCTCTCCGGAGGCAGGGTAAACAACTCCGCTATAAATGCTTGCCGTTTGGTTTCATCCCGTTCGAGGTAGCCATAGGTTTTTTTTTTCGAGTAAAGCCGATTTTCTTCAACGCCCGTGAGATTGTGCGATCGCTAATTTCTCCTTCCCAAAGTGAAGCCATCTCGACTTGAGTTTTATCCCCATGAGATAAAGCAAACTCACGAAATTTCTCCCAGTCTGTGATCTTGTGACCATTCCCAGGAGGTTCATTAGGCAAGGCTTGAAAGTCCCCTGTAACTTCCAGCCGCTTTAGCCATAAGTTGATAGTATTGCGACTAATGCTGAATAAAAGACTTGCTTCACTAATCTTTAGCCCATCAAGCTTTATGGCTTGGATGACTTTTTGACGGAGGTCGTAACTGTAAGGTTTGGGCATGGAAATAAACGCGATCGCACGTAAGGAGCATTTGGGACTACTTCTAGTTTATGCCATAACCGCCTTGGCGGTTGCTATAAGAGAATTGCGATAAGCGTTCAAAGAAGCATGACCCTTTTGGACAAATACTTAATCCCAGAATCGTATAGCAAAACACAAATATGAATCAATACGGTTCAGTCAAGGATAATCGTAGGTTGGGTTACACTTCGCTTCACCCAACCTACGCATTGATTTTTGAGCTTAACTGAACCGTATTGAAATATGAATTATTGAATACAGATAAATCTATCGTGCAAAGAAGCCTACTTTTGTAGACTTTTTTATTTGGAAATAAGTAAAGACTAGTCCAATAATAAATATTTATACAAAACTTATAATATTTCCTAGTTTAAGGAAGTGACTTTATATACAAAGGCATATAAATTTATTTAGAAAGTCATTCTTGAAAGGGAATCATCCCTATCTCAAGTTTTTAAAAATTATGCAAAAGCAAATAAAGCAGCTTGATTACAGGGATTCAATCTTATGTGCAACTGATGATGCTGTCAATTCGATAGACATAACAATTGCTAATCTTCATGATTCCGAAACGAGTCAAGTTCTTCAAAAATATGGCTTCAATATTTATCATCTTCTAGATGATTTGAACGCATGTAAAGAAGATGTCACTCAGTTTGGCAATTCACAACAACGTTGTGTAAATGCTTTTGAAAAATATACAGAAATCAAAAGGAGTTTAGATGTAATGCCCGATTTTGAGGAAATTAAAAAGCTAATTGGATTATGCATTAACAATGGCAATTGTGATTTGCTAAACGACTTAGTTTATAAGATAAAACTTACTCATAACATAGACAAACAAAAAGTATTTACTCAAAAATTAAAAAGCTATAAAAGAAGTGCTTTAGTCAAGCTTAACTCTGTTCAAGCAACAGAAGAAGAGAAACTTAATGCAAGACGTAGTATTGAAGATTGCTGTGATTTTGTTATTAGAAGATTGAGCAATTAATATATTTAAAGAGTAAAAGCCTCTATAGGCTTTTTACTTCGTATTTAGCTTTTAGAAAACAATATAATTTATACTGAGTATATTATTTGGTTCTAAATTTACTCGATACTCAGTACTTTGATACATCTTCCCAAATTGAGGCTCCTAATTGACTACCAGTCTTTCTTGAAATACCTGTCAATGTCTCAAAAGTTAGCTTTAAGCTATCTCTAAAATTTTCAAGCTTTTGTTTATCTTTTTCTTTCTCATTTATTAAAAAATCATTATCAAGTTTTTGTATCTCCTGTGCAATTTCTAATATTTTTTTATCTATCTCCTTAAGCGTCTTTTTAATTCTTATAATTCTTCGAGATATTATTCTAGAATGAATATCTTCTTTAAGCAATTTCTCCTCATTCAGAATGTGTTCTAATCTTTGACGCTTTTTAACTATATCAACATTTAAATCATCCTTATTTATAGTATCTCGATTATTTTTTTTTACATTTAATTTATTAAATTCTAAAGTTTTACCAGCCAAGATACCAACGAAAAAACTACTAGCAAAGAAAATTAATGTCCAAATCCAAAATATAGTCATAAGAATACAATAAAAAAACTTAATTCTAATTTAAAATATGAATCTAAAACATTAAACTAATTCCTTAATTTTATCTTTAATTCTTTTTGTATAAACTTCATAACCATTATTAAGAGGTTGGAGAGTATTCTCTAGTTCTTTAATTTCTGCTAGCAATTTTGAATTACCATTAAATTTTACTAAACTAAAATCTTGACAAAAAATATCTATAGCTTCTAACTGTGTTATTATACAATCTCCAACAAAGCTCCCCTGATTATCATTTTGTAATTTTTTTAATTTCTCAATTGCTATCCGATGTTCTTTGATTACGTAATGCAAAGTTTCTGATTCTTTATCTATATCTAGCATCGTCATTTGTTCTATAGAAAAAGTTGCTAATGCATATTCAATCCATTTCATTTTCACTTCTATACTGTTTAATTGTCTTTCTGTCTTAGTGGCTAGATTACGCTCACTTTCTTGCAATAAATCTTTTATTTTTGATTCAATAATCTGGTCTTCCCTACTGCGACTTGTTATATTTGTAAATACTTGAAATCCAAAAAATGTCAAGCTAATGCTTACAACTGTACCCATAAGTGTTAACAGTACAGTATTCAATAACTTATCTTGATAATCTCCAATACTTTTATAATCTTCCGATAACGTTTCAAGTGTATCTTCTAATTTATTCTGCTGTTCAGTTTGTGGCTGTATCTGATTTTGCGGATTAATAGCAGGACTATTATTAGGATTATTTGTAGACGATGGATTTTGAGCATAAATGCTCATATTTATACTGGATACTCCTAACACAGCAACCGTAGCTAGTGGCAAAACACTGAAGGTAAAAACAGTACGACACTTATTTCTCGGCATGTATGGTCTAATGGTTTACAGTTATAGACACGGAGAATACTACCATGCTCTAGTATTAATTTCACCCTCATTTAGATTTCTGAAGTATTTAAAATTTAAATTTGTACGCCACTATACAAACCTTAAAAACGCTTGCTATTGCCTCAATCACTTATGTAATAAGCAACTTCAGCGAAATAGCAAGCAATTACTATTACTCGTAGCAAAATTAAGAAATATTACAATCCAAAATTTTCCTAAGTAATTCTGGCTCCTCAGATGTCGCTTTGTGAATACGGGTAATCATGGTAGATGCAGTATTTTTATTGACACCAATCTCAATAGCTAATTTCAGTACAGTGATATTTGTTTGAGACTTCAAAACTAACTGAATTGCCTTAAACCACTTGGATAAATCTACGTGAGTTTGGTGTAACAAGGTATTCACAGTAACGCTATAAGAATTAAAACACTCATTGCAGTGATATCTATTTTCTTTTTTGATACTCGTAGAATTAATGGAACCGCAATATGGACATTTTGGTACTCCACCCCAGCGAATTTCTTCTAAAAGTTTGAGGTATTGTTCTTGCGTTTTACTTTGTAGCATGAATTACAACCATGAATCTGCATTACGTAAGTACTGGTAACACAGGTGACAAGTTTTGCCTGGTTGTAACTCGCACAAAAAATTTAAAAGCCCCAATTTCAATAGAAATTAGGGCTTAAAAAATATGTAAAAATTAAGTAAAAAAAACAGAAAGAGAGTAAGGAAAATGAGTAAATTTAAATATCAGATGCTGATTCAATGGTCGGATGAAGATAACTGCTTCTTAGTGGGATTTCCTGATTTCCCTGGGCAGCGTTTTCGGACACATGGTGATACTTATGAGGAAGCTGTTACCAACGGTGCTGAAGCATTGGAATCATTGATAATGGCTTATGAAACTACCGGGGAAGTACTACCAGAACCAACCGTTTGTAAACTAGCTTAAAACTGACTCGCGGGCATTTTGTCTAGTACCCTTTTCTATTCCTCTTATTTCCATATTGCTGAGTAATGGCACTTGTCTTTC
>JANNFJ010000226.1:0-2775 GCA_031379725.1 Calothrix sp. OTE_75_metabat_31 | reverse complement strand
ACGGTCAGGCAAGATGCCTAACCTACGGGACAATTTTTTGGAACTATTTAATCTAATTCCCGACGGCCTTCTAAAGCTCGTGCCAAAGTCACCTCATCAGCATATTCTAAATCACCACCAACAGGTAAACCAAAAGCAATTCGCGTCACTTTTGTAAAAGGTTTGAGTAAATGACCAACATACAAAGTTGTCGTTTCCCCTTCTATACTCGGACTAATTGCCAAAATAACTTCTTTCGGCTGGGATGAACTGACTCGTTGTACCAAAGCTTGAATGGTGAGTTGTTCGGGGCCAATACCATCGATTGGGGAAATTACCCCGCATAAAACGTGATATTTACCTTTAAACTCGCGGGTTTTTTCCAGCGCAATGACATCGCGGGAATCTGCGACAACACAAAGAATACCATTGTCGCGGGTAGTATTGCGGCAAATTTCGCAAACAGGTTCCGATGAAAGGTGAAAACACACCTTACATAACCCGATTTGTTTTTTAGCTTCTACAAGCGCATGTGCTAGCGCTTCAACCTCGGCTTCGGGACGTTTGAGAATGTGCAGCGCTAAACGTTGGGCAGTTTTGGGGCCAACTCCTGGTAAGCGTTGCAGTTGCTCGATTAACCGTGCGAGGGGACGTGCGTAAACCGTAACCGTATCTCCCACTATGTCTGTACTTAACTATCATGACATTATTGGAGAAATTTGGGTTACATTATTTTAAGAGAAGTTGATAAACCATAGACAACTCGATTAGGACTAAATGCTGTAGAATCGTAAATAAATAAATATTGTAAATATTTGTGAGTGAAAGCGTCTATATTGAAACCAGTATTTTTGGCTACTTGACTGCCCGATCGACAAACAATTTAATTATTGCTGCAAACATCAAACTTACGCTGGATTGGTGGGATAGTCGTCGTAACTTATTTGTTCTTTACGCTTCTGAAGTAGTATTAGATGAGGCTGCTAAAGGAGACACAGCGATTGCATCTCAAAGGCTGGATTTGTTACAATCTTTAATGCTTCTCGACCTCAGTGAAGAGGCTATAGAGCTTTCACAAGAATTTTTGAAGCAAAGCAACTTACCACCAAAAGCCTCTAATGATGCTTTGCACATCGCACTTGCCACAGTTTATGGCTTAGATTATCTATTAACATGGAATTGTAAGCATATGGCAAACGCGCAAATTCAAAAAAAACTATCACAAATTAGCTCTCAACTTGGATACGAATTACCCGTCATTTGTACGCCATATGAATTAATGGGATACAATACTTTAGGAGAATAAGCTATGTATAAAGACGAAATTTTAGAAGAAATCCACAAGTACAGAGATGAGTATGCTCAATCTTTTAACTATGATTTAAGTGCCATATTTAACGATTTGCGAAAGAAGCAGATAGCTCATGGAAATAGAGTTGTAGCACTTCCGATTAAACGACGAGTTAGCAAATCATTGGAGCAGATGGAGCAAAGTTAAAAAGTTTATAACCTAAGCGGTCGAGTTGATTAGACGTAATCAACTCATCTCGCATATGCTAGGTTTATCTTTCGTAATATTAAAAAATGAACAGCAAAAAGCGCCTCCTTTCGGAGACGCTTTTTGGTTAGCTAAGACTTTCAACAATTAACCATTGATAGCAGGTGCGCTCATTGCAACAGGTGAAGCATCGCCAGCAGCTAAGTCAAGTGGGAAGTTGTGAGCGTTGCGCTCGTGCATTACTTCCATACCCAAGTTAGCGCGGTTGATTACGTCTGCCCAAGTAGCGATGACGCGACCTTGGCTGTCAATTACTGATTGGTTGAAGTTGAAACCGTTCAGGTTGAATGCCATTGTGCTGATTCCCAACGAAGTCATCCAGATTCCAACTACTGGCCATGCTGCCAAGAAGAAGTGCAATGAACGAGAGTTGTTGAATGAAGCGTATTGGAATATCAAGCGACCGAAGTAGCCGTGTGCTGCAACGATGTTGTAGGTTTCTTCTTCTTGTCCGAACTTGTAACCGTAGTTTTGGCTTTCGGTTTCGGTTGTTTCACGTACTAAGGAAGAAGTAACGAGTGAACCGTGCATAGCGGAGAACAAAGCACCACCGAATACACCTGCTACACCAAGTTGGTGGAAGGGGTGCATCAAGATGTTGTGTTCTGCTTGGAATACCAACATGAAGTTAAAGGTTCCGGAGATACCCAAAGGCATACCGTCACTGAATGAACCTTGACCGATGGGGTAAATCAAGAATACTGCGGTTGCTGCAGCAACAGGTGCTGAGTAAGCTACGCAAATCCAAGGACGCATTCCTAAACGGTAAGAAAGTTCCCACTCACGACCCATGTAGCAAAATACGCCGATGAGGAAGTGGAATACTACCAACTGGTAAGGACCGCCGTTGTACAACCACTCATCTAAGGAAGCTGCTTCCCAGATGGGGTAGAAGTGAAGACCGATTGCGTTCGATGAAGGAACAACTGCACCGGAGATGATGTTGTTTCCGTACATCAAGGAACCTGCTACGGGTTCGCGGATACCGTCGATGTCAACGGGAGGTGCTGCTACAAAGGCGATGATGAAGCAGGTGGTTGCTGCAAGGAGGGTAGGAATCATCAAGACTCCAAACCAGCCGATGTATAGGCGGTTGTCTGTGCTGGCAATCCAGTTACAGAATTTTTCCCATACGTTAGCGCTTTCGCGTCTAGTAATGGTTGCGGTCATGGTTTTATAAGTGCGGTTATTTGATTTATGTATCAGACGGCTTTTACTGCCTGTTGTAATCACTATAA
>JANNFJ010000697.1:0-1654 GCA_031379725.1 Calothrix sp. OTE_75_metabat_31 | reverse complement strand
CTTTGATTTGCAGCTTGGAAATTGCCCCCAGTCCTTCCAATTGCTGGTAACGCGATGATTCCTCTGCTGCTAATTCTAAAGCCGCAGAAACTTCTTTGACTTCCGCTTGGGCAATAAATTGTCTATCGCTATAGTCGCGTAAACTGCGGCTAAGTTCCGCTTCCCATTGGGTAATAGCCCGTTGTGTCACCATTAAATCCGCATTTATTTGGACTTGGGTTGCAGCTAGTTGGGCATCGATTTGGTTGATTTCTGACTCTTTTTCGCTAATATTGAGCAAAATCTGACCTTTACGATTTACCAAACTCAGGTTATCAATTTTTGCGATCGCATCACCTTTGGCAACAACTTGGTTTTCCTTGACTAAAATCTCCTTCACTGTACCCTGCATTCCAGCCTCGACGATTCGCACTTCTCCTTCAGGACGAACCACGGCAGCAGCTTTAACGGTAACAGGATACTTAATTAAGGCTGACAATCCAATCGAAATGCCAAACACTCCAATTAGTGCTACCCCTCCAAATGTCGCCCAGCGGCCGACTTGAGGTAGCAAGTCTGCACTATTTATTGGTTTGAGTAGTTCTAAATTATTTTCTATAAACATGAGTTATTTAAAAACTAAAAAATTTACTTACAATTAACGATTGTAACTTTTTGATGTAAGTACAAAATCTACCCCAGTTATACCATATTTCTACTTAAAAAATACGTTGGTTAAAATCTAAAACAAATTATGTAAAAAATATTTTTGTTACTTCGTAACACCAATGAGCAGTCAAAAATATACTATCGGGAATGGGTAAGACTCCTCAGTATATTTCCTGTTTAACAAGACAAATAATTAGCTCAGGTGGAATATTCATCTTGGAAAAATCAATTCTACTGGATATTTTTGATACAAAACACAAGCTTTAGTTGGTCGTTAAAAAATATAAGTTACGTAAAGAAAACCTACTTATATATATATTTCTTAACCAGAAAAAATTATTAAGATAATATTTTCTTAACCCAAATTTCTTGCACAGTAAGCTTTTGAGGAATTTATTAGAGTTAGGTTAATTTATGATTAAGAATCAATGCCAAATTGGCACTCAGTTTTTGAATTTTGTGTGTATATTGGAATAATGTTACCCAAGAGTATTGAGTAACAAAGTTTTTCGAGTTTGGAAAATGAGTTATCAAATGCAATCGTTTTTTTTACAAAAGCGAAAAGTGATGATTGTGACTTATTGCTCTAACTTGAGATTGTATTCACGTAGTAACGATAGGATGAAAGTCAATGACAGCACATGCAAATGGATACCAATTGTTTTCAATGAACGAAAATTTTCTGACCAGTCTATCGGCAGAAGATGAATCAATTATCGCAGGTGGCGGAGGGCATGGAAAGAGCAAGAGCAAGAGCAAGGGCAAGAAAAAGAGTAACAAAACCGGAAAAGGTGGAAGCTGTGGATGTCACGGATATTGCTAAATTCTGTAGTTGTTTTGGCCAACAATTACTTCTGTAGCAGTTTGAGCAAATCCCCATAGTAAAGTACGTACTTTATCAGGATACTCCCGAATAACCCCGGTATCAAAACCGGGGTTAAAAACCAATGTAAAATTTAAGATAATGATATTTTCACTTAGTTCTGACAACGTAGGTGAGTATTTA
>JANNFJ010000602.1:0-9121 GCA_031379725.1 Calothrix sp. OTE_75_metabat_31 | reverse complement strand
CATCACCGCAACATCCTTCCCTTCCATCTGCAAATGTTTACTAATTTGCAACGCACATCCAGGATTAGGAGAAGCAATCAACTGGGCACCAGTAGCCAATAAATTTTGTACCTTCTGCTTACCCAACTCCTGGGCAATTTCAGGTTGCAACATATTATAAACACCCGCACTTCCACAGCATAAAGCAGCATCCAAAGGTTCTTTTAACTTCACACCAGGAATTTGCTTCAACAACTGACGCGGTTGAACGCTAATTTTTTGACCGTGCAATAAATGACAAGCATCTTGATAAACCAAATTCAAATTATCGCCAGTAATTGGCGATAACTTCGCAGTCAATCCAACGCCGATTAAAAACTCTTGTGCATCTCGAACTTTAGCGACAAAATCCTTAGCTTTTTGGCTATATTCTGGGTCATTCTCCAATATATGACCGTATTCTTTCAAAGTATGTCCGCAACCAGCAGCATTGATAATTATATAGTCAACACCCGTGTCAGCAAAGCTATCAATCATTTGCCTTGCTAAAGCTTGCGCTTGTGCGGTTTGTCCTTGATGTTCGGGAAGTGCGGCACAACAACCCTGCGATTTGGGTATGACAACCTCGCAACCATTTGCTGTCAAAACTCGAACCGTTGCTTCATTCACAGGTGAGAAAAACAACCGCTGTACGCAACCTAAAATGACACCAACTCGATAGCGTTTTTCACCTTGGGCAGGTATAACGGTAGGGAGATTATCACCTTGAAATGCTTTTAAAGTGATTTGCGGCAAGATTGAATCCATCGCAGCGAGTCGGGGAGAAATTAGTTTGAGTAAACCGCTTGCCTGAATTAGCTTTTGCAAACCTAATTTTTGATAGATAAATAAAGGAATCAAGAATATCCGTAAAAGTTTCGGATAGGGAAATAGCGAAAATATAACTCTCCGAAATAAACTATCTATCCAATTGCGCGAATAATTACGTTCGACTTGATGCCGAGTTGCGGAAATTAACTTGTCATATTGTACGCCTGAAGGGCAAGTGGTCACGCAAGCAAGACAACCCAAGCAGGAGTCGAAATGTTGGCTGCTAGCTTTATTCAATGCAATTTCACCTTCGTTAATTGCATCCATTAGATAGATACGTCCTCTAGGTGAATCCATCTCTGTACCCAGGACTCGATAGCTGGGACATGTTGAGAGGCAAAATCCACAATGGACGCAACTATCGATTAATTTCGGGTCGGGTGGATGATTGCTGTCAAACCCTTTGAGGTTTTTAATACTGGCTGTATCGTTAGCGGAATTTTCGGAAACTTGCATATACTTATTTTGGTTTTAGGTGTTTTAATTAAAAGTGCTTGATTATATTTTATCGCGTGGTATTGGCATAGACAGGCAGTAGGCTAGGACAGGCAGGATGCCTATCCTACGGCAAGATTAAATTCCTCCGACAAATCGACCTGGACTTAATATGTTTTCTGGGTCAAATTGCTTCTTGATTCCTCGCATTAATTCCAACCCGTTACCCCCATAGCCCCACACATCAAGTTTTTGCTTAACAGCAATAGGTGCTGCCAAGATGGTCAGGAAACCATTATATTTTTGGCAGAGATTTCGCACTTCTTCAATACGTTGCCCATCAGCAAATTGTAATATCCCTAACCCACTACTCATATGCACAAAACCGATTTCTGCTTGGGTGAGTACTTCAACTGCCGCAGTCGGCAAGACTCCTATTTTGCAGAGAATTATCTCAGAACTACTTGATGAATGAATTTTTTGTAGTAGTTCCCATAAGTTGGTTTCATCGATTCCTAAATATATAACACCTACTAATCCTAATTTTTGCCCAACTTCTAAAAGTCGGTTTGATTGTTCTTTGACACTTTCTGATATGCTTTGAAACCGTGCAATTAACCCTAGCCCTGTACCCAACCCCAAACTCGTAACCATTTGAGTGGAAAGTAAATCTGCTTGAGTAGGTGTTAATGCTGACCCGCGCAAAATACTTGTCGCTTCTGCGATTGCTGACGCTGTGCCTGTTAGTACTGCTGTGGCTGAAGCTTCCTGCACTGGATACAACCGAAACGTAGCTTGGGTAATAATTCCCAAAGTGCCATAAGACCCTGTAAACAACTTCATTAAGTCGTATCCAGCAACATTTTTTACAACCCTGCCGCCAGCTTTAGCAAGTTGTCCGTCGGCACGAACAAAGGTAATACCGAGTAGTTGGTCGCGGACGCTGCCGTAGCGCTGCCGTAGTGAATTAGTATCTGATGTGGCGATGATACCACCGATAGTTGCTTCCGGACGTGCTGTAGGATCGAGGGCAATGAACTGGTTAGTGTTCGCTAAAATTGCCTCTAATTCGCCAAATTTCATCCCTGCTTCGACGGTTACAGTTAAATCGCCATCTGCGTGTTCGATGAGTCTATTGATACGTTTCGTGCTAATAACTACATCAATTCCTGTTGCTAAACCACCCCAATTGAGTTTGCTGCCGCTACCGCAAACGAGAATTCGGCATTTATTGCGGTAAGATTCGGCTACGACTTTGGCTAATTCAGTTTGAGTTTGGGGATAGACGATGCAACTAGGAGAGGTTGAATAGGGAGATATGGCTTTTTGAATAAGTTGTTGATGACTTTGTTCGACATTTTCCCACAGGCAAACGGCATCTTTACCCACTATCGATGTAAAACTAGGTGCAGGTTCAGGCAGCAGCTTATCGCTTGACATCGCTTTCATTTGTTTATTATTGACTCTGCTTTTTAATTTCCAGAAATTTAGGAAACGACGATGCCATAAATCATTAGTTAGCCTTTTGCAATGCCGTTGACAAACATCTTTGTACTGATGCAGCGGTTCTCGCTTTCTCTGGTATCGCAACAGGGTAAGAGTAATGTACTTATACCTCGTTTCAACTAAAACAGACAGGAGTCCCACACCATAACAGAACTGGTGTTTGGTGTCGGGAGGAATGTCGATTAAATTTTGTTGCGAACTCTTACGCAATTCAAAACGGAGTTTTGAGAGTACAGGGAACTGCGACAAAATTTATAATAATCTATGCAACAACGCATAGTTTTGAACTCCGTTTTATTAAAGCAATGTTTGGTAGATTGAATTGACCAATGCGATTCCAGTTATGGTCATAGATTGAAATTTTCTTGGTTTTATTAGTATTGGTAAAACCTCCGACCCAACCACGAATAACTTCACCTTTGTAGATAGTTTGCACATAATCTCCCGACCTAAAACCGAATGGTGTTATTGTTCCACCCTGACGCTTTAAAATACCTCCCTTCATGTAATTTTCTTGATGTAGTTTGCGTCTAAATAATCTAGGTCGAGTAATTACAATAAATGGTGATGTCGTTACAGCACATTCTCCTACCCAATGGTGTCCGTGGCTATTTACAGCGTGAAAGCTTTTATATTGAATAAAATACGAAGACGCTAACGCAACTGCATCGTTGGCATGAGTTTCTGGAGTTTGTCGAGACTTATCTTTTCTGTCTTTGACTAATCCCAATTGGTCACGATACTTGCCTGTATCGTAGGAGTCTACTTCTACTACAGGTGCAATTTTAGAAGCTTCAACCCTGAACCATTCTTGACCGACTGTAACGGGTGAAATACCGCGACCATTACGTTTGGTATCTCCGCCACAAGCTTCATCTCTAAATTCGGCGATAGGAACAATTTTGGCTATTTCAGATAAAACGCGAAGCTCCATTTGTCGATTAGATTTAACGCTTGGAGGCAGTTTATTTTGACGACGGTTTAAAAATCGCTTTTCTCGGTGGTTGCGTAATTTAAACACAAATGTCCGATTAATGCGTTTTCCTCTGCGAGTTCGACGTAGTTCAGCACGTTTCGCCATTTTGCCTGTTACAGATTGCCTGTCTTTTTTATCTTTCTTAGACTTGTAAAACCCAGGTAAGCATAAATGAAACAGTGCTATTGTCGCCAGTTTCGATTGGATAGCAATACCAGTAAAAGCCTTGCCCCTATCAACTCCAACAACTATTTCTTGTGTCTTAAAACCAGAGGGAAAATGTCGTAATTCGACATAAAATACACCAACATCACTACGCTTACCAACTGCCTTACCTTGTTCTATCCATTTCCTTGCCCTAGCACAAGTCGTCGGCATTAAGGGAATGCCTGAACTTGAAACCGCTGGAACTCTTGTAGTTTGTTGAGTCATGTTTTTAGGAGATAATCCCATGTATTTAGGGTACGTTTCCCCTGTCCCTTCGGGCAATAAAGTAGGCGTAACTCTTGTTCACAACCAAGCCAGAAAGAGGTACAAACGAGGGAAATATTTGTACGTTTCGCCCTACCTTATCTAGGTGCCCTAACCAACTTTTGCTCTGCCTATTGCAAGCCTAAACTAGTTAGGTATTCGGCAAGCCTACATCTGTCCCGGAGGGCAGTGTAGGTAGTTGACGGCTGATTCTGCAATTGCAGCTTACTTAAGCTAATTATAGTGCAACCGAGAAATTTCTAAAAGTTTGAGCATATTGGTTACAAGTTCAATTCTTAAGTCTAAATAAGTATTTATACGTAAAAGCAATGGATTTAAGGGACGCTAGTTTCAACAAGAAACTAAGATTACTATACATCTCTATCGTTTGTGTGTTTTTTCTTTCTTAAATTACATTGGTCGCAGAGTATTTGCAGTTTGGCTTTTTCTCCATGAAAAATCTGCCATTTAATTTTTAATATTTCGTCTTTAAATTCTATACGCTGATAGTTTTGTTTGTAATATTTAACTTCGTCTATTTGAATTCCCTCACATTGAATAAAATCAATAATTAGCTTATGAAATGATTGTTCATCATGGTCTACATGAACTTTAGCTTCAGCTACTTCTTTTTTTTCGACAACACACCAATACTTACCTTGATTATCTGTTTGACTTTTTTTTAATCGAGTTATTTGGTCTGTAATAGCAACTCTAGATGCTTCGTTAAATTTCTCTTTTCTCTCATCTCTTTTACTATTTTGGGGTGGAAAACAATTATCGAGTGAGAAGCTGGAAGTATTACCATTATTTAAAATTATTAAAAAGTTTTTATGCGGTTTCCCAGTGTTAATTTTAATTACTTGTATTGTATTTATACCTTCCAGCTTTGGTCTTTTGTCAATTTTCATTGTCTCTATCGCAGCTTTGACAATTACAAAGTCGTCTGAATCGATAAATTGACCATTAGTTAGCAATAATTAATAAAAATACCTAAATAACTGGTTTCGTATTATGATGCGTTCCCGTATATTTTTAGACTAACAATTTTTTTTGCTTAAGTGTTTTTTGACAGACATTTATAAATAGATAGTGAAAAATCCGCCTTTTTTCTAAAAGACGGATTTTTAAACTGTAAACTTATTGATATTGACCGAATTGGGACTAATAAAGCAGCTATACATTCACCGTTGGACGATTTGCAACTGGTGGATAGATATCTTTCTTATCTTCAATTTGTACTGGTTGCAACATTTCATTACCAGTAATCAACCTTGCGCCGCGATTACGGGTGAAATAGTTCCAAGCCCATTGAATCATGACAACAATTTTATTATTAAACTCAATCAAGAAGTAGATATGGATAAATAGCCAAGCTAGCCAAGCTAACGAACCTTTAAGTTTGATAAATCCTAAATCTACAACAGCAGCATTTCTACCAATTACTGCTAAACTGCCACGGTCAATATATTTAAATTGCGGTGCTATCTTACCATTAATACGCGCTTTAATTAAAGATGCCACATACTCACCTGCTTGCATTGCTACAGGTGCAACACCAGGTAGAGGTTTCCCATTTTGATGGGCAAAATTTGCTAAGTCACCAATTACAAAAATATTCGGATAATTTTTAACGCTAAAATCAGGTTCTACAATAACACGTCCAGCGCGATCGCATTCTGCACCTGTAGCTTGGGCAAGGGTTTTACCTAATGCCGACGCTTTCACTCCTGCTGCCCATAATACAGTTTGTGCGGGGATTTGTTCAACTTTATCACCTTGTTTAATTGTGACAATATTATTTTCAATATTTGTCACCAAAGTACTCGTCTGTACCGTTACACCCAATTTAGTTAACGATGTGGCAGCTTCCTTGGATAATTCTGGTGCAAAGGGAGGTAAAACCCGATCCATTCCTTCCAACAACAAAATCTGTGCTTCCGAGGTATCAATATTGCGGAAATCATCCTTGATTGTATGGTAGGCAATTTCTGCGATCGCACCTGCTAATTCTACCCCAGTTGGGCCTCCACCAATCACAACAAATGTCAACCATGCACGACGCTTTTCGGGGTCGGCTTCCTTTTCTGCTGCTTCAAATGCACTAAAAATCCGATGACGCATTTTAATCGCATCTTCGACTGTCTTCAAACCCGGTGCATTTTCTTCCCACTCGTCTTTACCAAAATACGAATGTTTTGCACCTGTTGCCAAAATTAACGAATCGTAATCAATTGCTTCATCACCCATCAATACTTTCTGTCCTTGGGGGTCGATATTGCTAATTTCACCCAATAAAACTTTAGTATTTTTACTCTTGTTTAATACTGCACGCAATGGTGAAGAAATATCGGCCGGTGATATAGTACCCGTTGCAACTTGATACAACAGTGGTTGGAAAAGGTGAAAATTGCGCTTATCTATAAGCGTAACTTTAACATTCGCACGACTCAGTGCTTTCGCTGCATATAATCCACCAAACCCTCCCCCAACTATCACCACATGATGGGGTGGCGCTTTCTCGATAGTGTCTACCATATGTATAAATTTCCTTAACTTGACATCCTGTCACTATTCTTAACAAATTTTTACCAAATAGCCATGAGAAATTTTGTCCATTTTGCACAAATAAAGTTTTGTTAAAGTAATGGATAATACATAAACAATCAAATCTTGGTTACGGAAGCTTTTGATAGAAGCATTGTATTAACGAAATCAAGTTAATTGATGTCTCTAAAAGTACTTAAATTTACTTAAGTAAGTTTTGAAAATAGTTTGCGTAAATTTACTGTAAAATGCTACAAAATATATCAGAAGGGGGATGATTATTATGATGTCGAACTAGAAACCTAATTGTTGACGAACTGAATTACACCCCATTGTCCATTTGTCAACCAATACGAATCAGCTTGTGCAACTTGGGTAATAATTCCCGCTTCTATCCCAACTACAACTTCTGATTTGAGGGTACGCAAAGCAACCATCGGGGCAGGTAAATAACAAACAATATCAGCAATATTTGTAGTAAAATCCCAATGGCGATCGCCTAACAGCCGACGATAATTTGCATCTCCTTTGATTACGATTAATTTAGCATGTCCTAAATCGTTTTTTGACGAATCGGGAATTTTCCAAAATGGCTGCGGTGAAGTCCAGAAGTAATCTTCGCTCAAAATCAGTTGGTTTAATTCGATATATCGTTGTAAGCGATGTGCAAAAAATGTTACATCTGAATTACCGGAAGCTACCAGAAAGTCAATTGTTTGCTGGACATCTTTAATCATCGCATCTGACACAAAAGTGGGATGCGGTTTTAAATGTAACTTAATTTGCTGACTTAAACCGCTACCTAGCAAAAAATCAACTAAACATAAATCACAAAGTAACTCAAACCCAGCATTATCGCTGACAAAGTCGATGCGTCCTCCTGATGTGCTAGTTATCAAATCGATTACATTTGCCGCATCATCAACTAATATATGAGCTTGTTGAGCTTGAATATCAAAACGACTTCTATCATCTTCAAAAGCCGACCATAAACTTAAGTCTACACGATTACCCCAAAGTGAGAAATTCAATAAACCAGATAAAGCTTTTTCCTGGAGTTGTGGTTGCTGCGAACTATCCAACCATTTATTAAGTTGCTGACATAATATGGCGATAGAATCAAAACAAGCTTCCAAACCCTGTTTCTTTTGTAGCCCAAACGGATCTATATTTTGGTACTCTCCGGGAGTAAAATAGTTAGTGATAGCAAGTATCAACCGATAAAAATAAGTTTCAATAATAAACCAGGGGACATCAAGCCAACGCTGTCCGATATAGGATTTTAAATAGTTTCCCCATACAGCAAAATCGCTACCAGTGTCATCATCGAATAGTTGTATATTTCCTGATAATAAGTCTTGTGCTAGTTGTTCTAAATTTGAATTTATGCTGTGTGAAAAATTATTTTCGGTGATGATGCGGCGTGCAATCGCAGGCATTCGCTGTGTTACTGTAAACTCAGTAAAAGAACCAACTTCTGACCCGACAAGCGGTAATGGTAAAGGTAGTTTAGGAATATTGGATTTAGACACTACAAAATATGTTTTACTTTAATTTTTAGCCATTGTAGCTTTATTACTGTACTTAAATTTTTTATGAAGGTAGTTATAAAGTTATAGTTTTATGATTAGATAATATTAGAGCGACATAATTGTAAATTAAAAATAAATTAAAAACATGTTTTTACCAGCACGTTTTATCCATTTAATTACAATTTTATCTTTACTGACTTTCGTAGTTAGCGATTCTTCTACTTCTGCTCAAGATGGAAGAAGCAATCAAGAGAATATAATTACTGTTGAAAGCAGTTCTCAAGAAGCAGAAATAGCTTTAGCACAACATTTACAAAAGGTAGAAGCAAAGCTATACGGGGCATATTGGTGCAGCCATTGTTACGAGCAAATCTATTTATTTGGTCAACAGGCATTGGCTAAAATCAATCGTATTGAGTGCGACCCGCAAGGTAAAAACGCGCAACCAAATTTATGTAAAGCAGCGAATATCAAAGGATTTCCAACTTGGGAAATTAAAGGTCGATTTTACACAGGTACGCAATCCCTAGTCGATTTAGCGAAATATTCGGGATATCAAGGGATAAAAAATTTTCAGAATTCTAAACCAGTAGAAATTCCGACAAAATATAGAGAACGTAATTCTAATAAACAGGCATTGCTTGAAACTCAATTAGAAAAAAATTTTCCAAGCTTCAAGCAAGAAGATTTTTCCCATGAATTACTGTCACCGAATACAGAGACAAAAGTGCATCCCGTGAAGGTAAAGTAGCTTTACTTTAAAGGACTTCCAATTAAGTAAATATCCAAAAATATTATAAAGTAG
>JANNFJ010000511.1:0-10121 GCA_031379725.1 Calothrix sp. OTE_75_metabat_31 | reverse complement strand
CGTACCACTACACTTAGCAAAAGTATCTAAAACTGGTGCGGCATAACTGCGACAAAGGCTAAATTCAATCCCGTCAATTTCATTCCCACCTGAATTAATTGTACTTCCATCGCTGTTAAAGGTAGCACGAGTATTATTATCTCCAACGGTGTTATTCGTAATAGTTAAATCGACATCACCTCTGTTGTTGCGAATAAAGATACTAGATTCCAACCCGGTCTGAGTTTGTGGTTGGATAGTATTAAGGACAGTATTATTCGTAATATTCGCTTTGCCGCTAACATTATCGAGACGAATACCTTCACCAATGGCATTTCTAACGGTGTTACCATCAATATTCGTTGTGCCATTAGCTCCTACCAGTACAATACCTCTACCAGCAAGAATAGTGTCAGTATTTTTACCATTGATAGTAACTTGGTTTTGCTTGATGGTTGCATTGGTATTATTTGTACCAATAATACCAGCTTGACCAGCAGTATTAGTAACCGCAAATCCGGAAACAACTTGGTTGCTACCACCACTAGCTAAAGTAATTGTTCCTGTTACGGTCGGATTTACACCTTCACCCGAACCAGGGAGTTTGATAGTCCCTAGCTGTACTGTATTAATTGTCTGTACAGCAGCAGTTGATAAGACTTGTACTTGGCTTGGAACTGTGAAACCTGTATATGTACCAGGTTGCACGTAGACAATGGTATTGCCATCAGTTGCTGTGCCAGATATTGCGTTTGCGATCGCACTAGCACCTGTTCCGGAATTAACTTGTTGGAATAGATAAGGCTTTCCAGTTAACGGGTTGATAGCAGCAAGGGTGTCACGAACAGCACGGTTAGTAACCAAAATGCTCGACTCGCGTTGTACTGGTTCTACCATCCGAGCTAATGTAGTTTGGCGACCAGCTTTGCTGACTCCACCAAAACTTGCTCCAATATTAAATACCAAGCGGGTATCAAACTGGGAATCGTGTTGCAAGGACAAACCTGTTTGTAAACCGTCCCAAGTTCCCACTAATCTACCTTTAACACCAACAAAGTTGGCAACACCTTCACCAGAATAAGCATAAGCACCAGCATAACCGCGTAGTCCACCATTTTTCCAGCTAGAAAGCTTTGCACCAATTTCAGCATCTACACCTGACAAAGCTTGCTGATAAATGCGGGTTCTGTCAATATTTAAAGTATTTCCGCTGAACGCAAAGGTTCCAGGTAAGGTTTCTGATAGCTGTTCGCTGGTATTTCCAACCGGGAGATAACCGTTGAGGTGTAAATCCCACTTATCGCTCAAGCTTTCAAATCCCAAACCAAGTTGATTGAAAGTAGCTTTTCCTGTGTTGCGACTATCGAATGAAGCGTATAGACCAGTAACTCGGTTTTTATCCTGGTTGATAAAGCGATGTCCGAGTAATACATTACCACCAAGAGCGCTGTTATTTGTATCCAAGAGCATCTTGCCTTCAACGAAGGTTAGACTTTCTCCAGGTGTTTGGAATAAAGGAAAAAAGCCATCAAAGCTACTGTAGGGATTAAAACCTGCTCCCTCAGTTGTATAACCAACACCAACTCGTGGACCGAAGGTAATCGCATCTGGTGTAGGTGTTTCTTCGACTTGAGCGAGTAATTTTGCTTGATTAACTTCTGCTTTTACTTTGACAGAATTTACAGTTTGAGCGCTCGCAGTCGAAGTAAATATAGCTATAAATAACAACGCTAAGTAAAGCGATGGAGTTGATTTTTTGAAAGACATTTTTTCCCTTACCAGGTAAAGTTCACAATTCACAACACACTCAATTTAAACTCTACCTTTGGGACATTAAGGAGATATAAAATTAAGGCACATAAAGGTTTATCATTAATGAATTGTAATCCTGGATATTTTTTATAATTGCATTAAGTGTATATGCTGGAAGGAATAGGAAAAATAAAAAACCCGGTTTCTTCAAGAAACCGGGTTTTTAACCTTATCGACTATATTTCACCAACAAGTGCTAAAGCAGTTTTCTCAAGTTTTATACAATTAATAAAAACTTTTTTAACCACCCCAAATTATTCAGTCAACCGAATTCATTACGCGCTAGTCCGGAATAACATTACGTCCCCTTCCTTAACGATATATTCCTTCCCTTCACTGCGAACTAAGCCCTTTTCCTTCGCACCATTCATCGAACCATTAGCCACCAAATCCTCATAAGCAACTGTTTCAGCACGGATAAAACATCGCTCAAAATCTGAGTGAATAACACCTGCGGCTTGAGGTGCGGACATTCCCGCTTTAATTGTCCAAGCACGGGTTTCTTTTTCTCCGGTAGTAAAGTAAGTCCGCAATCCTAAAAGCGCATAAGTAGCACGAATTAACGACTTTAAACCACCTTCTTCGACACCTAATGATGCCAAGAAATCGGCTCGTTCTTCTTGCGGTAATTCTACCAATTCTGATTCAACTTGTGCAGAAACCACAACAACTTGCGCTTTTTCGGTCGCACCAATTTGCCTGACTTTCTCCACATATTCATTGCCCGTTGCTAAATCATCTTCTGACACATTAGCAGCGAAAATAATTGGTTTTGCAGTTAGTAATCCTAAAAATTTAATTGCTTCTTTTTCTTCATCATTTAAATCAACCTGACGGACAGATTTACCTTCATTTAATTGAGCCGCAATTTTTTCTAAAATTACCAATTCGGCTTGTGCTTCTTTACTCGAACGCGCTTGCTTTCGAGTTCGGTCTAAGCGCTTATCAACTTGCCCTAAATCAGCCAATGCCAGCTCTAAATTGATTATCTCAATATCCCTTACTGGGTCAACTGAACCAGAAACGTGAATAATGTCATCATCATCGAAGCAGCGCACCATATGCACAATTGCATCGACTTCACGGATATTGGATAAAAATGCATTACCCATTCCCTCACCCTTACTAGCACCCTCAATCAAACCAGCAATATCGACAAACTCAACTTGTGCGGGGACAATTTGTCTCGCAGTCGAAATTTTTGCCAGAACGTTTAAGCGCTCGTCAGGAACCGATACAATCCCGATATTGGGGTCTTTGGTGCAAAATGGAAAATTGGCAGCTTCAGCCTTAGCATTTTCGACCAAAGCGTTGAATAAAGTTGATTTCCCGACATTCGGGAGTCCGACAATCCCAGCTCTTAACATGACAACAAAGTAGTATCTTACCTTTGCAAGGATATCAAAAGCAACGTACTGTTGTGCGATATCAGGGAATAGGGAGTAGGGGTCGTCATTTGGCGACAGGATACCAGATACCACTTTTTTCAGCAGGTTTTAGCAAGAATTATCAATAACTTTTATTAATCAGTTGCAAAAAATACAAATATATATACAGCAGATTTCATCCAAATCGAGTATAGGGCGTAAGTTGAAATTGCCGTAGGGGCACTTGGGTTATCGTGCCCTGACTACTGTATTTTATGCAAATGCAATCTGCTGTAAATAGCGATTGTGTAGGGTACAATAAACCCCTACTACTGTAAACAGCGATAGGGTGATAGTGTAATAACTAGTTAACTTTCATTTTTATAAATCTTGTTACGATGGTCAACTTCTACAACATTGACCAATAAAACATCATCGTAAATATCGTATATAACGCGATAATCGCCTACTCTAATTCGATAACTTTCATCTTTACCTTTTAGCTTTTTAACCCCGTTGGGGCGGGGTTCTATGGCTAAATCGTCAATTTTAAGTTGTATGCGCTCTCGAAGTTCTGGAGATAACTTTTTAAGTTGTTTTAATGCACCCTTCAAAATTTCAACTTTATAACTCACGCAACTTCCTTTTTTATTTCTGTTTGAAGTTCTTTTTTAGCTTCTTCCCATGAGATTTTACCATCGATTTCAGCAGTTTTTTTTGCATTTTCGTAGGCTATTATATCCGCTTCGTCTTCTTCATCTTCGATTTTTTTAAGTGTAGTATGAATTTCATCTAAAGTACTATCGTAAGCTTGATTTAAAAACACGTTGATATCTTTAATTAATTGTTCGCGTTCGCGCTCAGTTTTCATTGTTATTCGTCTTCTTGTATTAGTTGTTTAGACACTTCATCAAATTTATTTAGTATTGTTGGTAAAAAGCCTTACGTTTGGCTTCACGTTGCGCTTTTTGTTCGTCTGTCCATTGGATTTCTGGAAAAATTCTTCCCCGACGACGGGCAGCTTTGGTTTCAGCCATGCTTATTATTTATAAACCAACAACATTTATATTGTAAGAGCATTTTTCAGCCTATCGACCCCAACAGCCAATAGCCTATCCTTTAAGGTATTGACCACCCAAGCTCGAATTAAAAGATTGCTAGGACAGCCTAAAAACCTATCCTAAAATTGAACGCAGCAAAAAATAATATCTCAATGCTGCGTGCAACAGTATAAATACTGAATCACAGTAAATACCTGCAACGAATATTTCGGGATAAATGCGGACGCATAAATCGTAAATATCGCGGTATTCTACACTTAGCGTTCCTCTGCTACTGAGGGCGGTAATACCGTCCCTCTAGCAGTTTTTTTTGTTTCAATCGGGATTTTCTAACAGCTTACCGCTACGAAAAGCTGAAAAATATCTATCAAGTCCAAGCTAATCCGCAAACCAGTCTACAAGCTTATAGAAAAGTAGACTTTTTAACCGATACACAAGATAACTTAGGACAGGCGATTTGTCTGCCCTTTTTGCAAATGCAGCCAAAGTAATAAATACTCTTTTTGTGCTGCTGACCACAGTACAACCACTTAACCCATTCAAATCAAGGAAAATATTTCCGGATAAATGCGGACGCATTTTTTAGAAATATCGTGGTACTTTACACATTAGCGTTCCTCTGCTACTGAGGGCGGTAACTTCGTCCTCTTAGCGGTTTTTTTTAGTTTAACTCAGTTTTTTCCGGACTGTCTCTATTTTGACGTAGAGAAAGTTTAATTTTTTGTGGTCTTTGATGGTTCTTAAGAGCGAAGCATCGCAGCACCAGGTCTTGCGTAATTGTAATTAGGTATCTTCGCTGATGTCACGCTTTGGTGGACGGTTGTAAAAAAACTTAAAAGTGTCACAACTGGCAATTACCTGATGCACCTCTTGGTAAATGGGATAATTCCCGACTCCACTTAGGTTTAACCAACCCTTGGTGCGTGTCATGGCTACAAATAGTTGATTGCGAAGCGTAATATCGCTTTCATTGCGCGCAATGTTATCTAACCCAACTACATACACCATATCAGCTTCGTTACCCTTGGCACGAGGAAGACGGGATACGGTAACGCTACCATCGCACCAAAACAGGTTTGGTTGACTATCTTGCCATGCGAAAGTAAGGGTATTACTTTGTGGTGCGCTAGGAATATAAATATCAATTCCCTGCTGCATCAAATATTCCGCTACCTGGGTTTCTAAATCTCGTGCAACGGTTGCTGTACCGAGAATCAATACCAAAATATCCCGACTGGCGTTGAGTCCATCGTTGACGATATTGTGGAGGATTTTCTCTGACAATGCAGTTAATTCATCTTGACGGGAAGTATAGGTTACAAATTCCAGTACAGGTTCACCCCAAATGGACGCAATTGGGTTTGGTGAATACTTTGCAGGACGATGGATAGTAATTTCCTGTCCGACTTTGCGAAAATCTCCCTCAACCTCGTAACCAATCGTCTCCCAATCCTTTTTATTGGTAATTCCCGATAGCATCCCCTCCGGACGCAATAAACCCATACCAATTGCATGTGCAGCAGCGAGGATTTGTCCAGGGGTACGATAACACGAACGCATGATGTGCGATCGCTTAATTCCTCCAGGATACTGCGGCTGTTTGCTGAGAATATCGCTCAACTCGCTGCCAAATACTTCTTTTGCTGTCGGTACAATCAAATTATCCAAGCTTTGGGCTTCATCATAAGCCCAAATCAAGCGCTTTTCTTCGGGTTGTTCCGCACTCACCGGACGCAATGCCTGATATGCTAACCAATAAATAGGCTGTTTATCGCCAAATTTGAGATTTGCATCCGCTACCAAATCTTGACCCTCATCAATCAAGATAGCGTCAAACATCGGTTCAATTTTAACTTCTTCCTGAAGCCGCTTGCACAACTGAGCCAAAGCTTGCTGCGGTTGTTTTTCTGTCGTATCAGCCACATTCCAGCGTCGTTTACCAATATGCGAGCAGATTGTACTGTATATACCGGGTTGTTCTTTTGCACCCCAAGCATGAAGCACCCGCAATTTAGTATTAGTCTTGGGGTCATAGTGCAACTCACCCCCACTAAACCGTCGCAACCACTTATCCACCAAACTAATCATTTGCTCGTATAAAGAACGGCTGAAAAATACTAAGGCAATATCCCAGTCAGGATGCTTGAGATGCATGTGCGCTGCCTTTTGGCACAGCAATACCGTTTTTCCCGACCCCGCAATTCCCCGGATACGTTGCATTCCCGGTGGGATTTCTTTACCAATTTGTTCTTGCTGTAAATCGATATCGTAGAGCTTTTCTCGCAAGCTGTTAATAATATTAGACCGGGATTTACCGTTAGTTGTGATGCTGCGTTGCGGTTTGCGAAGTACGGAGGTGCCACTAATTACTGAAAGCAGCAATTCCCAGTCTTTATCTTCGAGGTATTCTCCCGGTACGATTGGGGGAATTTGCGAAATACGTTCGTGTAACGATGCGAAATCGGGTGACGTGAAATTTATGTGGTGTTGAAACAGAATATTTTGGCTATTGGGTAATTCATGAAAACCTCTTTCCTGCCATTGTTCCTGGGTGATGTGCGGCAATGCAATAATTGCTCTACCAGTAACTTTACGCCAAATTGCGCTTTCTCGGTCGGTATAGGCAATCAAAGCACGCAATTGATGTTCGGCAAGCTGGTGCGGGTTTGCTTGTGTGGTATCCGATTGCAGTTGCCAATTCCCATCATGGATTGCAACTATTTGGTCAATCGTAATAGGTAAAACTTCAATTACTACTAACCCAAATTCCCTATCGGCAATCAAAATATCTGGTTCCTTGCGAACTTCTCCCACCTGCGAGAAAATTGGATAATGCCAATAAGCGGTACAATTACGCTCGGTAAATGCTGTTTTAATATTGTCCCAAACCGTTTGCTCGTCTGCTTTGAGCGATTCGGTTGTGATAAATTTGTTACCCTGTTCTTCAATAATAGATATCATTATTAAATAGCTGCTTTTTATAGTCCGATGTATGCCTGATATATATTTGCTAACATCGTTCGCATCGTGGTTGCTAGTGCATATATACGGATTGTGGGAAATTGTAAGGCTACGGGAATATACGGTGTTTGCTGGTGGGTATATATAGCCTTTATTGTTTAGCAGTTAATTATCTACTCAAAGCACAACCCTCAATACTATGATAGAAACGAAATATTAACTAAATAAAATATGGCAATACCGGATTTTCAACAAATAATGCTTCCCTTGCTTGTATATGCTAGAGATAGACAAGAACACTCATTTAGAAAAACAGTTGAAGCTTTAGCAGATAAATTTGATTTGAATGAACTAGAAAGAAAAGAATTATTAGCTAGTGGACAACAAGCGATTTTCACTAATCGTGTAGGATGGGCAAAAACTTATCTAAAAAAGGCTGGTTTGTTAGAAACTCCTAAAAGAGGAATTTTAAAAATAACAGAACGTGGCATAAAAGTACTAGATGAAAATCCACCATTTATTAATACAAAATTTTTGCAACAATTTTCGGAATATATCGATTTTGCAATTATTAAAAAATCAACAAGTAGCAATTCAATAGTTGATGATATTGACGAATTAGATGTTACTCCTCAAGAATCGATAGAAAAAGGGTATCAACAAATCCGAAAAGAAATTCAAATCGAAATACTTAATCGAGTTAAAAGCTGCTCTCCTGAATTTTTTGAGAGATTAGTAGTAGATTTACTGTTGAAAATGGGATATGGTGGCTCCAGACACGATGCAGGTAGGGCAATCGGTAAAAGTAGTGATGGTGGTATAGACGGAATTATTAAAGAAGATAAATTAGGTTTAGATGTTGTTTATATTCAAGCAAAAAGATGGGATACTACTGTAGTAGGTAGACCAGAAATTCAAAAGTTTGTTGGGGCTTTGCACGGACAAAGAGCAAGAAAGGGGGTTTTCATGACTACCTCTAAGTTCTCGCAAGAAGCAAAAGATTACGTTGCTGTTATTGATAGCAAAATTGTCTTGATAGATGGGCAAGAGTTAGCACAATTGATGATTGATAATAATGTGGGAGTATCAATAGTATCAACATACGAAATTAAAAAGATAGATTCAGATTATTTTACAGATGAATAATACATTTAAAAATTAGTAATTATAGCGACGCTCATTGAAATGCACCTAATCGTATAAACCATAAATAGGTTAATACTATATAGCAAAAAGTATATTTCTTCCTCAGTCCTCTTATAAAGGACTTGTGCTATTAGCATAGGCTTTACAACCCTATGCGGGTTATAAAGCAATCGAAAAATCTATAAGTAACTAGTTTTTTTAGAACATTGTATGCCCTTGGTGCAAGATGCCTGTCAGTCTACCACTCAAGAAATATAATACTATATTTGTGTCTAATAAAATCAATGACTGTATCAAGTCCATTCGTCCCTAACCTGCTGCTGATATTCTAAAGGGTCTTGAGTTAATTTAATTGTACCTGCATACTTGTTGAGGCCAAAACATGCTTGCTGCGATTGATAAGCTGCTAATATTTCCTCAATTTTTTGCCAGTCTTGATAATCAATCAAAACTGCAATTGGACGCATCGCTTCGTCGGTGACAATTTTTTTGTTTATAGATAACATAAATATTCGCTCTATATATAATATTTAAAAATTATTTTAACTTTTTCAATAGCAATTTCTAGTGAGATAAGCCTAACTTATAAAGTTATATAACTTAAAAAAAATATTCCTCCTCTTTAACAGTCTTTCTTCCATGTAAACATGGTTAAATAAAGGAAGTTAGTTCAAGGAGGTGATGTTAATGGAAGAACTACAAGCCGCTGTCATAATAGCGATGGCAGCATGTCCGGAAGTAAGACACAGATTCGTATCCTCTGAATCTGTAGCTTTCAGCTTTGCTCGTAGGCAAGGAATGGAAAACTTCTTGCGAGGAATCAGCTACTATCCGAGACTGCAAGCAATCGTGTTTGAACTCGAAGTTATCTTAACTTACGTAGACTAAGCGGTTTGCTTTTTCCCTGCCTAGCTGCAACTAGGCAGGGAAATTGAGGTGTAATTTAGAAGATTTACGAGGATTATTAAATTTCCAAGTTAAAATTATACCATTTAATTCGACATTTGCACCTTTGCCTAGAGCATCAATATAAGCGGTTTTAGCTTCTTCTTGAGTGTAGTGTTCAAAGTGCAAGCCTTCTTCACTAGGGTAAACTCTTTTAGTTGCAAAGCCATAGTTATTTTGCATAGCTCAATCCTCAGAATTTAATTCTAAAATATCTCGTTCTAGTTTTTCTATTATTGCTTGTCGAATCCAAGCAGCTTTTTTGTCACCCGCTAGAACCGTTAACCTTTCGTAAAGAGATATTGGCATCCGTAAAGAAACAGCGGGGGAATCAATGGGTTCATTTCCTGCTGTTGTAAACTTTCCACCTAAACCTTGGCGAACTTTATAGGGTTGATTTCGCTTCGGCACAAGTTTATCTCCAATTTAGCTTGTAAATTTATACAAATATTATATGTAAAGTGCTTGTTTGTGTATTTGTATCTAATAAAATCGATTTTGGGGTTTACAGATAACATAAACACTGACTTTACATATAATATTTAATGGTTATCTTAACTTTTTTAGTAGGTAGTTCACAAGGTGTGTAATTTCAAGGTAAAGGTGGAACCTCAAAGTCATTAAAAGATTGAACGTTGTAGGATGAATTTGCTAATGTTCACTCTAATTGATTATCGGGATAGTTCAACCACGTTATCGGGATAGTTAGGTGAGGGGAAGTGACTAATTTTGCAACTTCAGTACAGCCATCAACTGCAAGCATTAAGAGTAGGTGACAGTTGCTTTCCTGGTTCCCGCTTGGTTATTTATCCCCTCATTGCCTATGTTACAGCTTTTACTAACTCCTTAA
>JANNFJ010000510.1:0-2283 GCA_031379725.1 Calothrix sp. OTE_75_metabat_31 | reverse complement strand
CCTTCCGAGGTACGGGTAAAGTTTGGCTTGCACCAACTCAAGGTATTTACGAACAAATGCGAATAGGTGGTATTAATAACTTGAGTCATACACCGAAGTCTTCAAATACTAATACTTAAGAAAGAAAAGAAAGAAGGGAGGGGGAAGGGGAGGAGGTTTAGCTTACTTTTTATTTCTGTTCTATGGAACTTACTCAAACCGAACAAATTCAAGATAAAGTCTATCCCAATCAAAAAAAGCTGGAAATAATAATTAATACAATTTTTCCCAATCTTAATTATTGTAACCAAAGTTAGTCACAAGTATAGATTTTTATCTATGAAAGCAATTTAATATTTATTTAATATTGAGACTTATAAATGAATAACATTGGACTAGAAAGCTGTAAGCTATTCTTAATCGTATTTAAGTTGACAATAAATGAAACTTGCAAGTCCTGTAAGTTTTTCCAGTCAAGTTTTTGAACTGTCTTTGACCTAAACCTTTTCGATTGGGAATAGGTAACATATGCTTGCGTGCAAAAAATCAAAGTTTTCTTTGTCTAATTTTTTCTGCCCGTAAAACATGGAATGAACTCAAAGAGTGCAAGTAATTATTACAAATCAAAATTTATCGTGCTGTTTTTGTAACCAAAACTCTAGTATGTCATTGACTAATAGTATCCATTTTATCAATTAGCTACTTTTATACCACTACCTTTAAACACAAAAAGAGACGAATTTTATTTTCTCTTTTACCTTTCAAAAGTGATGAGTGTAATTATTCACAAGATAGCAACTAATCCTTACCCCACAGGCAATTTTCGTGTTAGAAGCATACGTATTCGCAACAGTATTGTGCGGATTTTTCGGCATTATTCTCAAAAAGAACCTTGTGATGAAAATCATCTCTATGGATGTAATGAGTACAGGGGTCATTGCCTATTACGTAGTAATTGCATCACGTAATGGCTTTTTCACACCAATTGTTGGCAGTGCCAAAAATGTCGCATATGCCGATCCGGTTCCCCAAGCAGTCATATTAACAGCAATTGTGATTGGATTTTCGATTCAGGCTGTAATGCTGGTCGGTGTCATGAAACTGGCACGGGATAATCCGACTTTGGAAAGCAATGAAATCGAGAAGAACAATACGACATGAGTACCATTACAATCGCATGGATTGCACTACCATTTTTCTTAGGGTTCGTCATTTATCTGATTCCAAAGCTTGACAAATACATCGCCTTGTGCGTGGCTTTCACTTCGGCAGCATATGCGTTGCAACTATTTGTCCGGCAATCCCCATTGGAACTAAAGTTACTGGATAATTTCGGCGTTATCTTAATAGTTGACCAATTAAGCGGCTACTTTATCCTAACCAATGCCCTAGTAACAGCGGCGGTTATCCTCTACTGTTGGCACGATAAGACAGCCTTTTTTTACGGACAACTCGTCATTTTGCATGGCAGTATTAATGCCGCATTTGCCTGTGCAGATTTGGTCAGTTTATACGTGGCATTAGAAGTTAGCGGTATTGCCGCATTTCTCTTAATTGCCCATCCACGAACTGACCGCTCAATTTGGATTGGCTTGCGCTATCTATTTGTCAGCAACGTGTCAATGCTTTTTTACCTAGTTGGTGCGGTATTAGTTTATCAAGCATCGCATTCATTTAGTTTCGCAGGTTTGCGTGTAGCACCTCCAGAAGCGCTTGCTTTTATCTTTCTGGGACTCTTGACAAAAGGGGGAATTTTTGTATCGGGATTATGGTTGCCATTGACCCACTCAGAATCGGAAACCCCAGTGTCGGCAATGCTATCGGGAGTTGTGGTCAAAGCTGGTGTCTATCCATTAGTGCGGTGTGCGCTGATGGTGGAAGAAGTTGACCCGATAGTGAGAATCTTCGGAGTGGGAACCGCACTTCTGGGAGTATTCTATGCAGTATTTGAAAAAGATACCAAGCGGATGCTAGCCTTTCACACGGTTTCGCAGTTAGGCTTTATCCTAGCTGCTCCTATTGTCGGTGGTTTTTATGCCTTAACGCACGGATTGGTCAAATCCGCGCTCTTTTTAATTGCGGGTGCTTTACCGAGTCGAAACTTCAAGGAACTGCAACATCAGCCAATTGCTACCCCGCTTTGGATTGCCCTGGTCATAGCCAGCTTCTCGATTTCGGGTTTTCCCTTGCTGTCGGGCTTTGGGGCTAAGGTGTTGACGACGAAAAACCTGTTACCTTGGCAAGCGATCGCAATGAACGTTGCAGCTGTAGGAACGGCAATCTCGTTTGCCAAATTCATATTTG
>JANNFJ010000502.1:0-2592 GCA_031379725.1 Calothrix sp. OTE_75_metabat_31 | reverse complement strand
GTTGATAAGGTTCTAAAGGTGGGTCAGCAACAGCTAAAACTAGAAAAATTTGATTGACATTAGCGATCGCAGGACGGTCGAGTTGACTTGCCCTGGGTAGAACTTCGGCGATCGCACCGCGTCCATCAACCCAATCGGGTTCTTCGACAATAACGCGATCGCCTACTGTCACATATTGCCCAATTTTTTTTAAACGCGATCGCCGAGTGCAGAGGAGGATGGGGGGAAGGGGAGAGGGGAAAGAAGAGGAGGAGAGGGGGGGAAGGGGGGAGGGGGGGGAAGACAGAAAGTCAATGTCTCCCTTGTCCCCCTTGTCTCCCTTGTCTCCCTCGTCCCCCTTCTCCCCCCTGTCTCCCTTGTCTACCAAATCCATCTGAACTTTGTAAAAATTTGCTTGCACGGCAAGCACCGTACCAAATAACTGCCCGGTAGTTAATTGCCCTTTCATTCAGCGCTAACCGGGCATCGTACTGACACAGAAAAATAACCCGAACAGTCGATTATTTGCTCAACTTGATAACCTGCCATAGTTAAACTGTCAGGCACTTGCTCGATTGGTTCGCCAGGGTCAAGCCAAACTTCGAGTAAACTGCCCGGTGTCATTTTCTCCAAACATAATTTTGTGCGGACAAAATTAATTGGGCAAGGAGTACCGCGCAAATCGAGTTGAGCGTCAGGAGTTGAAACGGAAGATACACTCATCGTTGGTGGAAAAAATTTCCCAAAAAACCTTCTAGACCGCCTTTACCAGTGCGTTCTCCCTTAATTTTAGCCAGCTTCTCTAACAATTCTCGTTCCTCTGGAGTTATCTTGGTGGGAATATCAATTATTATCGTAATCAGATGGTCGCCGCGACTGACGGGATTACCCAAACGTGGCACTCCCCGGCTTTCTAATCGCAACACCGTATTTGGCTGAGTACCCGCAGGAATTGTTAATTCTTCTAAACCGTCAACAGTATTTACCTGTAAGCGGCAACCCAAAACTGCTTGGAGATAACTAATGGGCACGCTCGAAATGATATTTAAATCATCGCGCTGGAATTCAGCGTCTTCATTGACCGTCAGCTGTACATACAAATCTCCAGGTGGTCCGCTGCGCTGACCTGCGTCACCTTCTCCAGGTATCCGCAAGCGCAAACCATCGTAAACCCCAGCCGGAATTGTAATTTTGAGTTGCTTGGCAACTTGATTTGTACCTTTGCCACCACAAGCTTCGCATTTATCTTCGATTACCATTCCCGAACCATTACAAGTCGGACAAGTGGAAACCTGGGTAAAGCTGCCAAATGGCGTGCGGGTAACGCGGCGAACTTGGCCCGAACCTGTACAAGTCGAACAAGTGCGCGGACGAGTACCCGGTTTAGCACCAGAACCTGTACAAACTTCACAAGTTTCGAGATGAGCAATGCGAATTTGCTTTTCTCCACCAAATACTGCTTCTCGAAAATCTAATTTGAGGTCAAGCTGGAGGTCATCACCACGCACGGGGCCGCTGCGCCGTCGTTGTTGCGTCGGACTGCCCATTCCACCAGCGAAGCCGCTAAAAATGCTTTCAAAAATATCGGCGAATCCGCCCATATCACCCATATCTTGGAAGCCGGAGCTACTAGCCGCACCCGATACGCCTTGTTCGCCAAACCGGTCATAACGGGCGCGGGTTTCTGGCTCGGAAAGGACTTCGTAAGCACGGTTGATTTCTTTAAAACGATCCTCCGCTCCCGGCTCTTTGTTCACGTCTGGGTGATACTTCCGGGCTAAACGGCGGTAAGCATGTTTGAGTTCTTCTTTGTCGGTGTCACGAGCGACACCCAGAATTTCATAATAATCACGAGCCATATAGCAAAGGTAATTAGGAGGTAAAAGGAATTAATGCCGGGGAGGCATTTGAGAAAGGTCTGGTTTTTGTAATTACGCAATGCTGTCAACATAGCAGGCGTAGCATCGGATTGCATTACAAATGCGGTCGCTGTTTAAGCGAGTTGCACCGAATGTAAAGCACGAGACAATAATTAAGTTTTATTAATAATAAATTTTACCTTGATTATCCACCACTAGATAGACTAGAGGTCTTTTATAATTGTGCTATGCATTAAGACAAATCTCAGCCCGTTCCCTAGAAGGGCTAGCCGCACTTTCGGGTGTGGAAAACCCACCAAGTATTTTTAAATCCATTTTGAGCTAATTAATATTGCAGTTATTACAACATAGCAAAATCATTCGGGAGAATGAGATATGAAAGTTGTTTATAAAGAAAATATAAAGCGTAGGATAGGCATCCTCTGCCTGTCCATATAAATATAAAAACGTAGGATAGGCATCCTGCCTGTCCGTATAAATACAAGTATAGGATAGGCCGAAAAGCCTATCCATAATAAATGGAGGACAGGCTTTTCGGCCTATCCTACGGTGATTTTAATCAATCGCTTCATAATCGGCTTGTAAACTGGCTTCTTCTTCAAAATCGAAGTTGAAATGCGGTGTAGCACCATTCGGCTTCCCGTTTCCAGAATTAAGCGAACTGTCGGAAAGCTCGACAACTTCACCAGGTTGACTATTCGCTCGATTGTATACGTCAGCACCAATTGCAAAT
>JANNFJ010000225.1:0-4315 GCA_031379725.1 Calothrix sp. OTE_75_metabat_31 | reverse complement strand
TTTATAGTAATTCTATATTACTAATGTTGGCGTTGGAACTGGTGTCCACCAGCTATAACAGAGAGCTTACCTTCCTTCCATCCCAGATAAATTGGGGTTTGCGTTGCCGTTGCACTTTGGTAAACTGCGTAGTGGTTTCTCCAATCGTGGAATTGTCCGTTTCTCCAGACTTTGGGTAAGTCTTTATCTTGATATTGGAGTTTGACTTTTCCTGTAACTCCCTGGTATTCGACTATTCCATCACTAATGTGGTTTAAATTTAAACGTGACTTGGACACCACAGACTGTTTGAACTGTTCCCAACTTAGTTGGGTTTCCTGTTCCCCAACTTCGAGCGCAAATCCTGAAGTTGTTAGACTTGTGCCAGTTGCAGTTACAATTTGGTCGTTTGGGTAGCGCTCTTTAATTTTTTCGGTTGCAGCAGTATTAATCCCCTCGACTGTTAAATTGATGGGGGTTAGTGCCAACCAGGTTTTTTCATACTGAATAAATGTTATGCCATTGCTGGTTTCTAATTTTACCGATTTGGGTAAGAAGAATTGAAAAGGTGCTGAGGGTTTACCATTTAACCAGATTACCAGATTGCGGTACTGAGCAATGTTGTCACCACTGATGGAACTGGTTGATATTTGTTTCGGGTCTGTTCCCGTAGCAGCAATGAAGTAATCTACACCGCGCTGCTTGTTAAAAGCCAGTAGCTTGAACCCGTTCCAATCACCACCAGAACCTTGTGCTAGTGTACCGAGTTGGAAGGTGTTGCCAAAATACAGCGTTTCGTGAAACTGGGGTGCATTGTCGCCACCGGGCTTCCAATTTTCATAAGTTGGTTTGGAATTCAACAGTTCGACTGGCTTGGGGAATTGCTTTCTTGCCAATGCGACAACCGCAGCGGGTGGACGGTAGCTGCTGGTAATTAAATGTACGCTATCAGGGGATGGGTTTGAATCAGCAATAGCCGAATCACCAAAATATAATCCTAATTCGTGGGTAGCAAGCGAACACCAAGTACAGTTTCCCGTTGAGTAATCGCGTTTGGATGGTCCACCGAATGTACCGCGCCAATATTTAACAGCACCAGAGGTAAAATACCAATCGAGTGCAGCTTTGGCTTCAGATTTTACTTCCGCATCTTTAGCGAAATCATACAGATTTACGTATGTAGTAACCGCGTGTCCGAGGTAATTTTCTGAATCCCATTCACCTTGCCCAATTTGGTAGAGGGTGCGAACATTTTGAATAATGCGTTTTTTATATAGTTTGCGTGTTTCTTCATTCCCGGTTTCTTCAGCAAATAAATATACCGCAACCTCTCGCATCGCTTTGAGGTTATCGGTATTGCGACAATCAACCCAGGTATTGCAGTTATCTGTTGAATTTGCCCAAAACTTGCGTGGTGTAGGGAAATATTTATTTAACGGGTCAAATTCTGTAAAAATCTTCATTGCACGCTTCATGCGATCGCGGTAAGCTGGGTCAAGATATTTACCAAAGTAGAAATATTTGCGGACTTGTTGTTTGAGGGTAAAGCTTGAGTAAAAGTCTATACCTAACGTGTGGGTGTGGCTTTGGGCATCGGCATCAAGAGCTTGCAGGAACGCGATCGCTTTTTGTTTATTTCCAGCAAGAAAGTCAATCATCGCTTTTGGGTAGGATTTTTTCTCGCTTTCAAATGATGTCGTCCCGTAATTGCTACCCGCTAGTTTTGTGATTACTTCTTTTGAACGCACCTGGAACTCAGATTCCATCGCCGAAGTCCATTGCGACTCTGCGAAGGGTTGCGTACTGCCGAGTAGCAAACAAAAAATTGCGATGATAGTAACGTTTCTAAGAAGTGACTTTTTCACGGATACTAGACATGCCGAAGAAACTAAGTGCCCACCAAGCGATGTGCGTAAACTGGGCGCATTCAAACCAAGTAAAGGTATAGGCGAGGTATGCAATTGCTACTGCCTCAATTCCCCTGTACGGTGAATTGATAACCTGTACCAAACACAATCCTAACAGCGCGAGGTAGGGTAGTAGTCCTAGCAAACCTACTGATAAAGTTGTATCTAAAATGAGATTGTGTGCTTTGACGCTAGGTAGTTGTGCTGTTAAAATTCGCCCGTCCTTGTGTTTGTAGGTAAAATCAAAATCGCCCAAACGAAGTAGTTTGGCGAGTGTTCTGCGGTACTGAACCTCTGGATAAGCTGCACCAAATCCATTCATCCCCCATCCGAGTAAGGGGTGTTTTTGAATACCACGGTTTGCTACTTCCCATAAATGCACCCTGTCGGACGTGATTTGTTTAATCAGGGGTAAATTATCAATTTGTCTGGTAGTGGTGCTGATGCCAATTACTAATAAACACGCGAGGGCAGCCGGGATTATGAACTTATAATGCTTGCGTCCGAGCAGGTAGGCAATTGCTACCATCACCCCTAGCAATCCCGCCCTGGTTTGAGTAAGTAGCAGTGCTGGAATAATGAGGATGCCTACAATTGCAGCCAAACGTGTATTTATCCATTTCCACTGCCAACCTACCAGTGTAATAACTGCAACTGCTGCAAGGACAAACGATGCATGACCGCGATGCGAATACAACCCGATTGGTTGATGTCCTTGGAAAATGGTACTAGCGAGGATATTGCTTTGGACTAATTGCCCGCTAGTGGCGGTGTAGTCGAGGCGCCAGTTTATCATTTGGGGGAAGATGCTTAGGGCAAGGATGACTCCCCCAATTAATAGACCTTGAAATTGCGATCGCCCTAGTTCTGGATAAACCCTCAGCAGTAAAGCATTGCTGAGGGTGAAGATTGCGATTAATAGCCAATACAGTAAACCATCTCCCATCTGTTCTTGACCAAGTAAGGAACGTATGGGGTAAGGGCTAATAAGAGTTGCGATTAACCCAACTCCCAAGAATATTTCCCACAGCAGTTTGCTAATTTTCCAACTTGGGGATGGTTTGAGGTTTTCTCGTTCTTCCCACAAGTGGAGTCCGTTGAGTATGCAGATAAGGAGAATGGTAAATACTTTTGGCTGAGTCCAGATTTCCCCACGCATCACACCCCACGGATTAATAAGGATGATACTGAGGGAAAATAGGACAGTGTAAAGGTGGTTCACGGTTATTTGTTTTTACGGATTTTGAGCGCTTTCACTATACCCCATGCGCCGAGTGCTAGCAGCCCTAATGTAGATGTGGATTCAGGGACAGAGGTGGAAGATTTTGAATCGTCATAGTTACTCAAGTGTGGCGTATGTGGACTTGCACCGCCGCCACCACTACCACCGCTAATACCACCGCCACCACTACCACCGCTAATACCACCACTATATTCATACCAACTTGGAATTGGTGATGAAGTTATTGCAGCACCATTAATATCTGTTAATGCTTCAATAACTTTCAAAATTACATCGTTAGAACTATTAGCAGACAATAGTTTGCCTCCTGTCCAACTTGATAATCTTGCGAGTGATGTATCAGAACTCAAATACTCAGGTACGATACCATAAATTACTGCTGGATCTACACGAAATGCCTCATCAATGACAGATCTAGTTGTGTAACCTGTAAAAGGTTCAGGGTCATGAGCTGGAGCATCAGTTAGATAAATAATTGATTTTTTAACACCATTTCTCCATCCTCCCAAATTCTCAGTTTTAATTGTTCGGGTCAAACCAGACCAAAGAGATTCAGGAGTATCACCACCGCCTCCCGTAGTTAAGTTATTAATAGCACTATCAATGCTTGCTATATCCGAGGAAAAAGGCAAATCGGCTCTGTAGGGATAATCACCATCCCCACCATAAGGATAAATCGGAAAATCTTTATAATCCACAACTGCAATCCGAGTACCAGGCACTCGCTCAAATAAATCTTTAGCCAGATTTTTAAAATTATTTTTCATTCCATTGAGATAACCACCCATACTACCTGTAGTATCAAACACAAAAGCAAGGTCAATAGGAGTATTAGGGGGATTTTTGATACATTCTAAAATCTCTGGCGATTTGCAGATATCAGCGGTACCACGTGTAAACGTTTGGTTTCTCCAACCCCATTGTACGCCGTTGTAAATCGTAACCTTCTTTGAGTTCCCTTCCCTACTTTCTTTAGCGAGGTAAAGTTCAGCATCCCATACATGGTCATTCCCATAATCTATTCTATATGGTGTATCTCCAAATATTTGATTGAAACCGAGTTGACTATAGTATGGTTGGGTATCTCCATCTCTAATATCATCCAAACGATTTTCATTAACATCATGTTTGTCTACAGGGTATAGGGCATGGTTAGTTGCAACTCTTTGAATCCAATATAGTTTGT
>JANNFJ010000482.1:0-2773 GCA_031379725.1 Calothrix sp. OTE_75_metabat_31 | reverse complement strand
GTTAGATAGTCATTGGAACAAAGATGATTTCCCTGTAACTGGTGTCAGTTGGTGGGAGGCAATGGCCTATGCTAAATTTGTCGGTAAAACTTTGCCAACAGAGGCGCAATGGGAGTTTGCATGTAAAGGTTTTGAACAACGTAAGTATCCTTGGGGCAATGAATCTCCAACACTTGAGTATGCGTATTATGCACCCGATTGCATTGCTATAGAGGGTGCAGGTTTGCGTAGTTCTTCTTCTGTCTATGCTCATCCTAAAAACAAATCATATTTCGGCTGCTTACAAATGGCTGGAAACATGGGTGAGTGGTGCTTAGATAACGCATCACTTAATTACAGTTGGGATAAGACAAGACACAGCCCAATCTACATTACATCTGACGAGGATTACCACATCTTGAGAGGTGGCTCTGGACTTCACGGCGAAGAATATCTTCGATGCACAAGTCGTGACAATTATCCTCCTAGTATGAGAGATGATATTTCGGGTTTTCGATGTGTGGTAAACAACTTATAGGAAAAAAACATACATGAGTCAAATGAATACCGCTCCTGATGGCGTAACTTCTAAATACATAACGCCTAATTTACATCGCAAACCTAATTCGTTAAGATATTATCAGGATGGTCCACCAAAATCAGTTGACATTAATATTTGGCATCTTTCATTAACAGGGCTGGTTCAGAATGAATTAACTCTTTCATATTCTGATATTTTAGCTTTGCCTCAAGTTGAAGAAAATAGGCGTATGGTATGCGTCTGTAATTGGAGTATTCGTCGAACATGGGCAGGTGTTTTGTTATCGACAGTCATCGAAATGGCGGGGGTACGTAATCCAGAGAATCTATACCTTAAGCAGACTAGTATCGGAACACCGGAGAAAGGAGTTTATCAAAGTACTATAGCTTTAGGTGATGCCCTTTCTAGACGTGCTCTACTGGTTTACTCCGTAGATGGAGAAACGCTTCCTATTGTTCAAGGTTACCCACTGCGGCTAATTGATTTTGGTCTATACGGTTATAAAAATGTTAAGGGGTTATCCAAATTAGAAGTTACAGATCAGTTTGAGTTGGGTGAATGGGAGAATCGTGCAGGCTACGATCTGGATGGTACTATTCGACCTAAAAAATATTGGATTGTTGATTTAGCTAAGTGGCGCTTTGTTGATAAACTGGGAGAGGTTACAGATTATTAGGTTATTGTTTTGCGATAACGGAGAGCAATGTTAATTCTGAACCAAGAAACTTCAAGGTTTTCAAAGTTTTAATTGGCTTTGGCGTGTTGTATTATTCAAGATTAGCAACTTTAGTTTTGAGGTGTGGTTCGTTGACTCAATTGATAGAATATGTTCATGGTTATGCAACTGAAGAGCAGCGACGCCTAATTGAACAGGCTGAGTATTGGCGAAACAAATTACTACTGCGCGATTTGAAAATTTCTGCTGGGGAACATTTGCTTGAGCTTGGATGCGGAGTAGGGGCGGTGCTAGGTGTCTTGGGTCAAGCCTTCCCAGGCTTGAACCTAGCCGGAATTGATCTACAGCCTGTACAAATTAAGTATGCTGAAAAACATCTGTCAAGTCTTGGTTTGCGTAACGTTGACCTTCGTGACGGTGATGCTGCCCAGCTTCCTTGGCCAGATGCCAGCTTTGATCGCATCTACACTACTTGGTTTTTGGAGCATGTCCCAGACCCAGAAGCCGTTCTCCGTGAGGCTTACCGCGTACTGAAGCCTGGTGGTACAATCACCCTGAATGAAACTGATTATACGACTATACTCATTTGGCCTGACTCTAGTGATTTTCAGTATCTGCAAGATTCGTTCTGCGAGCTTTTCCGCCATGCTCACGTCAATCCGAACGTTGGTCGGGCGCTGGGACCACTTCTACTTTCGTCTGGTTTCAGGGAAGTTACTGTTAAGCCGTGGGGATTTTATCACTTTCACAGTCCAGAAAGTGATGAGCTACGCAATTACGTTGAATATATTTACTCCTGTATGGAGCCGTTATTGGTTGATATGAAGCAGAAGTTGGGAAGAGATATCGAGCGGTTACAGTACGGGTTGAAGTTTTTCCTAAGTCTTTTAGACCGACCGGAAGGCGCAGCGGCGCAGGTCATTTATCGTGGTTCAGCCAAGCGGTAAACGATACTTACTAAGTGGTTCGGCAAAATTAAATATATATTCGTCATTGTTTCATTCCGCTTCGCGGAATGAAACAATAGCAGGGTTTGAGATTGCTTTACTACATTTCATTTCACTAGCAATGACTATATAAATATTTTTGCCTACCCCACTTATTTGCCAGTCTGCCTTTAAAACCCAAAATAATGGTTCTTGCGCTCTTACTATGCTGTCTACTAGAAATCAGCAACTATCCAGATGGCTAAAACTTTCTCTCATAGAGGCTTTTGCCAATTGGCATTAAACTTTGAAGCTTAGTAGCTGCGCTTGCATACTTGCATATGTACTATGCAAGTGCCGAAATAATCAACGCTATCTGCAAATGGTTTTTTCCCATCTTACATTTTACTAAGCCATGTGTTCTAGTCATTGGGCTTCAAACAATGGGGTTTTTGTGATAGCGATAGGAGATTCGCACTGACTCTGTGAAAGTTGGTGAGCAAGAAAGGTTTAGTTTTTTCTGACCCTGGTCTGAATCGAGATAACGATGAAACCGCAGCAATATCACTTAGCTCAAGCCAATATCGTCTACATGCACGCTCCACTGAGCGACCCACTGATGGCGGGCTTTGTTGATCAACTTCAAACACG
>JANNFJ010000622.1:0-2708 GCA_031379725.1 Calothrix sp. OTE_75_metabat_31 | reverse complement strand
TTTTTTTAATTTCGTTGGCAATAATTCTTAATCATATTTCCGTAGGATAGGCAGGATGCCTGTCCTTGTCAATGTCAGACCATTTTTAATCTTTCCTTAAGTTTTTACAACTAAATTCACAAAATACTTGCCTTAACACTTTAATAATGTTAATGAATACTTTTATGTATTTTTCGTCCCGAAAGCCAGAAAATATCAATAATTAGATCAGAGATTCAACCTTGTTTGCCGATGCGGCGATAGTCAATTACAAAAATCTTTTGATTACAAAAGATTAATTTTTATTTTTGAAAATAAATAATGACAAACCATACTTTGGCAACCAAAATGGAAGCTTGAACTTATTGTGATGCGAATAAAACGAGCGTAGCTACACGATGACATTGATGAAATTTGTAAAGTTAACGAATCAATTAAATACCAAAGGAGAAAAAATTTATGAAAACTGTAGTTAAACTAACATCACAATCGGTAGCAGGAGAAATCGCAAAGGTTCTAGATACCTATGCTTATAATCCCTATCAACAAGCTTTCGCTATTCCAGATTTACGGCAAGAATTATTGGACTACGTGGTAAGTCGTATACCTTCGATTGATAGCGATTATATTGCTGAAAAAGGTTCTTCAATAAACTATAAGTGTCCCCGCAATCCTTTGGAGGTGGAACTGCACTTACAAAGTCTAATTAATCAAGGCATTTATTCAATTATCCAGGAAAAATCTGATTGGATTAGGCGTTGTCTTTGCAACACCGTCGAACCCAGTTGCGAACCATCACACTGGTTCGGATAATTGTAATTGCCAGTCGAAAAGCCATTTTACACTCTTGTTAAGGGCGCAATGCCTTGCGCCCCTACATATGTACCTTACCTACCTCGGAACTGCTATATTAGAAGCAGTATACCCTTGTAAAACAGGTAAATACCCTTTGAAAATTGCAAGATATGTTCATGTCATTAATTCAAGGGGTTATTAAATCCCCGACTTCTTAAAGAAGTCGGGATTTAGAACTCTCGACTAATCAAAACTATTTTTTTTGCATAAACCTTAATAAGAGTAGATTTTATTATATTGTCAGTTTTACGCGATGACAGCTTTAAGGTTATACTTATTCAAAGCAAAAAACTCAGTATTCCTTCCATAAAAATGTCAGCAGATAAACGGCAATGGTTTAAAACAACTTTTCAGCTTAGAGGTTCAGTTTTAGCAGCTATATATAAACAAGTCCTTTGGTGCGGATTTTTCGGATTTATTATTTCGCTACTATACCATTTTAAATTACCCGTATCTGAACCAATTTTAGGTAGTGTTATCCCTAGTATTGTTTTAGGTTTATTACTTGTATTTCGTACAAATACTGCTTACGAACGCTTTTGGGAAGGTCGAAAATGCTGGGGTTCGATGGTTAATAATGTCCGGAATTTAGCACGACAAATATGGGTATCAGTTGATGAAATTGAAGCTAAAGATAAAAATGAAAAAATAGCAGTTTTAAATTTATTAATTGCTTTTTCAGTAGCAACAAAATTACATTTGCGAGGAGAAACTGTAAGTACTGAATTAGAAGAATTAATGTCTTTCTCTAAATACAGAAAGCTGACAAGTATGAATCATCCTCCCTTGGAAATAGCTTTTTGGATAGGTGATTATTTACAAAAGCAATACCAGCGCAACTGCATTAATAGTTATCAACTATCGGCAATGCAACATTTGTTAGATTTCTTGGTCGATAACTTGGGTGCTTGCGAACGAATTTTACGTACACCGATGCCGCTAGCTTATGCAATTCATCTCAAGCAATTATTGCTACTGTACTGTATGTTATTGCCATTTCAAATTGTTAAAGACTTGGACTGGTGGACAGGTTTTGTAGTTGCTTTAATTAGTTTTACGTTGTTTGGGATTGAGGCTATTGGTTTAGAAATTGAAAATCCGTTTGGCTACGACGAGAATGATTTGCCATTAGATACTATTTGTAATACGATGAAGCGTAATATTGATGATTTAATTACTCTTAGCCCTAGCGTGCAAACCTATAATGGGAATGGTCATTCAGCGAGTGAGATTAAGAATAATTTATTATAGTTTACTCCTAAATTACTAAGATAATTTTTAAGTTCACGCAGAGTCGCAGAGTCGCAGAGAGAGAAAATGAGAGGTAATTTTAAAGTGGAAGTAAGTCAATAAAAGTTATTGTAGTTGCTGAACAAATTGCGAATTGGTATGTGATGCTCCGTAGTAGCTTTTATAAGACGATTATTTTCAATAGTTGTCAAGGGCATCGCATAATCAAACTACAATTACATTACTGAAAATATTTCTTCGCAAAATCGCTTATATTGTGTTGAATTTTCGCTCAATATATCGGTTAAGTTAAAATAGCAAGATATCGTTGAATCGTTGGTGATTCTAGTTTCTACTTCAGTTGTGATACAGCTAGCTACAAGAATTGTTTTAACATTTGGATTCCTACGAGTAGCTTCTTCAAATGATTTTTTTGCAGCACCGTAACGCTCAAGCGCACCTGCAGGGTCGGTTCCACCTTTAACTTCAATTGCACACACTGTCGAACCCTGATTGTTTAAAAGTGAAATATCTGGTTCGCTTGAAAAAAGTATTGAAGTACAATTTGTTAAGGTTACGCCCCGATACTTTTCAATATTTCCGATTTGTTTATCAGCTTCATTTGGATTATAGACTTCAACCCC
>JANNFJ010000470.1:0-1748 GCA_031379725.1 Calothrix sp. OTE_75_metabat_31 | reverse complement strand
ACATTTGGACAAGGGACAAAATTTACGATCGAAATTCCAGTTCATCCAATTGAACACACCCCTTTAAAATAATGTTTCTGCCTGCAAATGTAGAGTTTTTCCCAACTGCGGATGTTCAAATCGAAGTTCCTTTGCATGGAGATGCAACCGACTTGCACCCGCACTACACCCATACAGTTTATCTCCCAATATGGGTATCCCCAATCCTCCTATATCCGCAGCATGAACTCGAAGCTGGTGGGTACGTCCTGTTAGCGGTATGAACTCGATTCGGGTATGGTTATCCTGTCTATTCATAACTTTAAAATGCGTTGTACTCAATTTTCCATGCTGGAAATTAATTTCTTGGTAGGGACGATTTAAAGGATTTCCCCATAGTGGTAGTTCAATTATACCTTTGTCAAGGTTAATTAAACCAGAAAGTACTGCTTCGTAAGCTTTATGAATTGCCCGTTGTTGAAATTGCTGGCTAATTTGCCAATAAATATCTAAATTTCGGGCTATCAATAAAATTCCGGATGTATCTTGGTCTAATCGATGTACAGCAATAATTTTTTCGTTTGGTAATAAATTACGCAACCTGCTAATAACACTATCTTGGTTATGATAATAGCGACCTGGAATCGATAGCAATCCAGGTGGTTTGTTAACAGCTATTAAATATTCATCTTCGTAAATAATCGGAATCTCTTTGATACAAGGTAGAGACGTTACATGTAACGTCTCTACATCTGTGGAGTTAGGTTTTAATCCCGATAACAAAAACCCCATCAACGGTTGACACCTCTGCAAACAAGCACCGTAAAATTGCCCTGGGATTTTATCAAGACTTACTGCACCAAACCAAAATTCAGCCATTGCCAAGGGCTTATAACCAAGACTTGCCCCGTAGTGTAACAGCTTGGGGGCACAACAATCACCCGTACCAGTCGGCATCGATGGCATTAGCTTTTGCAATGATTCCGATTGTCCGAAAAAATTCATTACTGAGTAAGCAACGTGCATTTTCGCTTGAAGCTGCCGCGATAGTTCTTTTCGCTGCTTTTTCAATTCTTGAATACGTGTATTCGCTGAGTCAATTATTTTCTGAAGTGCCTGTAAAGCTTTGTCACGTTCGCGTTTAAATAGCTTTCGTTCAATTCCATCTTGACGGCTTTCTTCATCCAATGCTGCATTTAATACCGTGCCTGCATGACGTTTTTGTTGACGTTGCTGCTTGCGGAGGAGATGATTGTTGCTGATAGAATGCGATCGCATTTCAAATTCCCGTACCAAATCATCATACTGCTGTCGTTCCGGCAATTGAGTCAAAGCAATAATTTCTTGCTTAATTTCCTCCAACTGAACCAATGTCAGCTTTTCATCAAATACCACTTCATCACGTCCCGAAATCGGTGGCACCCACCCCTCAACTACACTGCAACCATTCAATAACCCGGAAAAAGCTTTTAGTATCCTTTTCTCACCTAATGGTAATTCAATCAGCAATACCCCGTACATCTTTCCTTCACGAGAATAACGCTCATCCCTACCAAGATGCTGCATTAAACCATAGGCAATTTGCTCGACTAAAGTTGTACGAGGTAAATATTGTAACTCCCCAGTTTGAGGACAAACCCCCTGATAGTAATAACTGGGTAATGAGTTGCTACTAATTGTACAATTACCATCGATAAAATCTGAAAGCCGATGAAGCTGTACCATACAAAATTAAATAGTCTAAAATACCGGAATCCGGGTTTCTTCAA
>JANNFJ010000616.1:0-2204 GCA_031379725.1 Calothrix sp. OTE_75_metabat_31 | reverse complement strand
ATGGGGGGAGGGGGAGAGGGGGAGGAACTAACGGTTATTTAATCCTTATCCCCCTTTTGTGTTTCTACAGGAGCATCCTGTTTCTACTCCCTACTCCCTCATTTCAAACAATACATGAAATTTATTTATCTCTTGCTTAATTAAAAGATTACGTGAATTTTCAATCAAGGGGTTTTACAAGTAAATTTACTTGACTATCATGAAAAAATCTAACGACTAAAATATGTAAATACCGAAATAACCTGTGTCTGCCTACATCTCAAATGCAGAAAGTTCTGCGCCTGAATCGCTGATGATAACTCATCCCGATTCCATATACTGCTTGCAACAGACAACACATCCTTCTGTTACAAGTACAGCAAAAAGGTTAATCGATATTATCGGTGCTATTGTTGGACTGGTAATTACAGGTTTTGTCACTATACCTATTGCCATAACAACTTTGCTTGCCGACCGAGGCCCCTTGTTTTATAGCCAGATGCGCTGTGGTTTACAGGGTAAAACTTTCCGAATTTGGAAATTTCGCTCGATGGTAGTGAATGCCGAAAAAATTAAGCATTTGGTCAAAAATGAAGCAAAAGGTCATATTTTTAAATGTACTCACGACCCACGTATTACCCCTATTGGTAGAATATTACGCAAAACTAGCCTCGATGAACTTCCTCAATTTTGGAATGTTCTCAAGGGGGAAATGAGCTTAGTTGGTACTCGTCCACCAACTCTTGATGAAGTCCAGCACTACCAACCTCACCATTGGCAACGGTTGCAAGTCAAACCCGGAATGACTGGAGAATGGCAAGCTAACGGTCGTTCTACCATCACAGATTTTGAAACAATAGTCAGTATGGATATTGAATACCAGCGCAAATGGTCGCCCATCTACGATTTGAGACTGATTTTCAAAACGATTTGGGTAGTAGCTATGAAACGTGGAGCCTGCTAAATTTTATATAATTCAAGGGTTTTAAAGTGCATTTTATGTTATGGCAGATAGGTGTTTACAGTTCTAATTTAATTGTTTATTTACAAGCAATTTTCGGTTTAAGCTATGTGTGACGATTACTTGGATCAACACTTTATTGACTAATCTTAATAAGGTAAAAATTTCCACCAAAGTGAATTTTTAGCTTTCTACCCCTATTTTTGATTTTCTAGAGTTCGACCAAAATTTAATTTTTGATATAATTGGAATTTTCGGTCTTAAATAACCGAAATTGTCCCAAATATTCTTCCCCCTGCCGTTCAGGTATGGAATTTATCGCAGGCTCTAAAGAACAAATTTCAAAATCTTGTTGAAAATACTCCCTAATTTCCTCCGGAGTCGCACCAAATGGAGGACCTCCAGGACGGTTATGAGTGAAAAATAACCCAATTAATTGACCTTGGGGTTTCAAGATGGATTTCACTACTTGCACGTAACATTCGCGCATACCTGGGTCAATGGCACAAAAACACGTATGTTCGACTATGTAATCAAAGTAATTCAGAAATTCCCCAGGTAAATCAAAAATATCGCGCTGCAAGAACTTAGCTGCACTATCAACTGATTTAGCCAAAGCGATCGCCTCTGTTATTGCCGAATCAGCAAAGTCAAATCCAATAACTTCAAATCCACATTCGGCAAACAACACCGCATCAAAACCGCGACCACATCCCAATACAGCTACAGTTCCCGGTGATGGTGGTGAAGTTTGTAGAAGATTTACAAAGGTCGGTGCAGGTGAACCAATATCCCAACGAGTTGCTTTTTCTTTGTAGCGTTGTTCCCAATATTCTTGATTTGGCATTTGATTGATTGTTAATTACAGATACTTATAGATATCGCTACAGATAGGTGCCTCGCCTTATCCTGTATATTTCTAGGACAGGCGAGACGCCTATCTTACGATCATTTATTTCTTGGATGGCTACTATTGATTCAGTAGTAAAAAAGTACCAACAAACCACATACGAATTTTACTGGTATTCTTGACCGTACTTTAAATATCTATGTAAAGTTTACTTAATATTCTGCATTATTTCTTATTGCTTTTCGTAATAATTATTTATATATAAAAATTTTGCTTGAAAATAAATAAGAATCTATCCTATTTAGAGCATCTGAACACCTTATTATCTCGTGAAAAAATCACGAGTTTTGTGAAGCTGCGAAATGAGGGTGTACAATCTTGTAAGGGCGTGTAATAAGCATTATCGAAAAAGAT
>JANNFJ010000405.1:0-8782 GCA_031379725.1 Calothrix sp. OTE_75_metabat_31 | reverse complement strand
TCGCACCTCCACACCCCAATGTTTCGTCATCGGGATGGGGTGCAACTACAAGTGCCGGACTTTGAGCGATGGACTCGATTGATACCAACGGTAAAGCGCTAGGATTGGTTAGGGGTGATGTGACAATCTGATTATTCATTTGCCCAAAGCGTATGCGCTTCCGTTGTTTCGGTCAATGCATACTGTCCCACAGTGGCAAGTGCAGCATCAAAAGCGGGTTGACGTAAATACAGCGTCAAATCTCGAATAATCCGCTCCATTGGATGTGGTGGTAACAACCCACGAGTACCTACACAACGTTCGCAAAGTTGCATTACATCAATACAAATTTGTTCGATAGCTGTCCGCACCATGTTAGTATAAGCAACCAACTGGTCGGGATTCGCATAAGTTAGCGTTGGATAACCGCCAAAAACTGGAGCATACCCAGCTACTACGTCAGCCGCACCTCGCAACCAGAGATTACCGCTTTCGATTGCGATCGCCATTTTTCCAATTCGTTCTTTTTGATAAGGGTCGTTTGTGTAATCTAACTTCTGTAGATACTTGCGCGTTTCGTCAAATAATGCTTCGGCTCCACCCAGTTGCACTGCTGCGAACCTAATTACCCCTGCAGATAACCAAGGTTGACGGTAATAATCTCCAGGTTTGCCAATTAGGGCACTTTCGTCTAATTCGACACCGCTGAAATCAATTTTATAACTAGCAGTTGCCCGCATCCCCAAAGGTTGCCACCAACTCGCATCGCTAACTGTAGCAACTTCATCCATCGGAACAATACACATTTGCCAGCTACCATCAGGCAAAACGCCATTTACAAACGGACGTTCAACATATCCTGCACCCGAACAAAAAGTTTTAGAACCTTCCAGCCTGTATTTACCGTTATCTAATGGGATAACTTTGACACCATCAGATGCTTCAGCATTCCAAACGCCAAAAATTTTATTGCCTCTGCGTACATCATTCGCGTATGCTTCAATCTGGGTTGCTGTGCCAAAACCCTGAATCAATTGCAACCCGTTAACATGTCCTTCATAAACTCGACCAACTGCTAAATTACCGCGTCCAATCAGCTTTAGTAACATTAGCGTTTCATAAGTTACTTTCGCATCAATTCCCGCACCCCACCCGCCTAATTCCCGACTCAATGGTACAGTCAACAAGCCAGCCGATGCGATTTTCTCAAATTCGGTTTTCGCAAAAGCACCATTACAATCGACAGAACCTGCATTAGCTGCACAATAATCAGCAATCGAGGCAGCATCTGTTAAAGATTGACTTATGGATTGGGAAATGTCCGATTGCCATTCTTGGATAAAAATATCCTTTGGTAATTCAGCCGTAATCGAAGGTTTATTCATGTTCAACGGGAGGGGTAAGAGCTACTAAATAATCAATTCCTAGTGTTCTATGTCATACACAAGGGCTATCATCTCCCTGACTTCTTGGAGGATAACTGGCGCTGGGAGGGGTGTTGCCCCTCAACCTTAGCAGTATACAGCCTTCTCAAATGCCCACAATCCCGCCCTACCATTGAATGGTAGGGCTAATTGGAACGTACAGCCGCTACCGCGTCTATGTTCTAATTAGCACTTACTGCTTCAAGCCCGGAGGCGGTCTTTCTGGTAAGCCAGAGGTTTAAGCCCTCTATTCGCCAGCGGCATCCTTCAAGAAGTGGGAAATCTTAACCTCTGGAAAAGGTCAAAATTGTTTAAATTTATTTACATATCCAAGAAAATAGTAGAATTACTCACTCAACACATCTATCTATTGTGTGATTTATTTCGCTCACCTCCCTTCCCCCTCTTTCCTTCCATTTGGCATAATTACCCTCTATTTAGCTTTCCCAAGATGGCATCACCTGTAACGGCTAGTACCTAGAAAATTTTTTAACTTTATAGGAATCTGGCTTGGTTTTTGTTGACAAAGCCTTATAACTCTCAGTACTCTTCCTCTGTGCCCTTGTGTTCTCTGCGGTTATTTCCTCCATATTTTATAAGCGCAAGTCCAGGCTACGCGCTCCAAAAATTAAATAGGACGGCTATATAGTCGGAGACTAACATTTACGACAATTTTGTGTAATTAATACTTAGTAATTGGTGGTTGATAATATGCGATCGCTTGCCGAAATTAACGAGAAAATCAGCCTTCATAAAGCGGTGGTAGTAACCGTCGAAGAATTAAAAGCACGAGTTGCTGAACATGGAACTACCAAAGTTGCCAAACAAGTCGATGTCATCACCACAGGCACTTTCGAGCCGATGGAATCAAGCGGTGCAGTTATTAACTTAGGACATACCGACCCTCCAATCAAAATTCGCCGTTGTTGGCTCGATAATGTCCCCGCATATTCCGGGTTTGGTGCTGTTGATTTATACCTTGGTGCTAGCTGTGTAGCAGAAGCAAAAGATGGAGAAGAAATGCGCGAACGCGGTGGTGGTCATGTCATTGAAGATTTGATTGCTGGCAAGCCCGTACAACTACGGGCGCAGGGACAAGTAACCGATTGTTATCCACGGGCAACATTTGAAACGACAATTACTCGTGAGACAATTAATCAGTTTTATTTATTTAACCCGCGTAACCTATACCAAAATTTTATAGTAGGCGTGAACGGAGGCGATCGCCCTTTATTTACCTACCTCGGTCCTTTGCAACCGCGTCTGGGAAACGCCGTATATTCAAATCCCGGTGCAATTTCGCCGTTACTCAACGACCCCGATTTACAACTAGTAGGTATTGGCACGCGGATTTTTTTGGGTGGTGGCATAGGTTATGTCGCTTGGGAAGGAACCCAGCATTTTCCATTACAAAAGCGCTTGCCAAATCGAACTCCTGTCGGTCCTGCGGCAACTTTAGCCTTGATTGGGGACGCGAAACAAATGGATGCCCGATGGGTACGCGGTTGCTATTTCAAAAGTTATGGGTCGTCATTAATGCTCGGAGTTGGCGTACCGCTACCCGTGTTAAACGAAGAAGTTGTAGCCCGGTGTGCAGTTCTAGATAAAGAATTAGTTGCACCGATTGTCGATTTTTCCATACCCCGGCGCGTGCGTCCGACCTTTGGTTTAGTTAGTTACGCCCAACTCAAAGCCGGACGCATCACCATCGAAGGTAAAACCGTGCGGGCTGCCCCATTAGCGAGTATGTTTCTCTCTAGGCAAGTGGCACAAGAATTGAAAAAGTGGATTGAGGCAGGTACATTTACCTTAACCGAACCCGTCGCGCCGATTCCAATGGAGCGCTCGTTTTTACCCCAAGACCGTTGGACGGAATTTTAAGAGAGGGTGTGGGGAGAGGGGGATAGGGGGGACAGGGGGACAAGGAAGAATTGATTGCCCATCTTCCTTGTCTCCCCCATCTTCTTTGTCTCCCCCTCTCCCCTACTCCCTACTCTTCCGGCTTGGGTCGCTTAACAGGTTTAGGCGTTGGGCGGCTGGGATTGGGCGAGGCGGGACGGGGAGCAGAAGAAGTTGCATCGCCACCTTTTTTGATGGGGCGCGGGGTTTCGCCACCGACAGGTTTGCGGAATGGCTTTTTACTGCCACCACCAGCACCACCACCAGCACCACCCCGATTAAAGGGTCGTCTACCACCGCCACCGCCACCGCCACCGGGACCGCCTTTGCTGAAGGTGGATGGTCGGCGTTTCTTGGGTAGGTCTGCGATCGCTTCCCCAGTTTCAATCGTCAAAAAGTCAACTTCGCGCTTAACCTGTAAGTCCCAAAATTTGCCTACAGCTTTGATATTAAGGTTGCCTTTGAGCTTGAGCTTGAAATATTTGGGTTTATCGTCATTTTTCCGGGGAGCTTGCTTAATTTTGATTACTAAGCTGTCACCTTCAGGAGACTGGTAAACTACCTCGCCGCGTACAGAAAAGCCACCATCGGGAATTTCGGATGAGGGTACGGGTGAATCATCCTTCGCCTGCTCCGAGTCTTGGCTTTCGGCTTCCGATTCTGGTTTTGCGAGTTTTTCCGGCTCCCAAACACCGACTATTTGTAGGTGCAATTTATCGTTCTCTTGCCGAGTACGGGGGTACACAACCCACAGATGCTCTTGTTCCAAGTCAAGATGATTCTTGACTAAGCTCATTATCCGTCCCAGGAGAACGGCATCGATTTCGGCTGCATCTGGGGTAACAAGGAACCCTTGGGTAAATTGTTCTTCACTTGCGGCATAGCGACCTCGAACTAAGCCAATGGCTCGGTACTGCATTGGTTCGCTTGGCGGCGGAATTGGCTGCTGTCGATTGGCAAGATTTTCATCTTGGACAGTTTCGCTCGAAGTTACGTTGGAATTAGCAACATTTGAGGTTGGTTCCTCAGTGGTCGCATCCTTCGGTGTTTCATCGAGATTCGACGTTGTTGAGTTAGACGGTTCAGACGGCATCAGGTCGGAATTCATAAAAAAACTCCTTGCTTAGGAGATACATCCCATTGTGGGATTTGACAAAGGAAACTGGAAAGCGCGTTTATGCGGTTGATGAAAGTATATTTCTTTCATAACCACCGTCAAGAGCGTACCTTATGTGAGACTGCATACGCGATACCAGTCACTACAATGGAGAAAATCTCCATACAATGCTGGCAGTCAAAACTAGCGTACTTAGACAAAATGTGTAATTTAGTGCATGTAGTACTAGCTTCGGAAGCATATCACAGTTACAATTCTGACAGTTCTGGCTATATAAAAGCTAGATAAGTCTATTTTATTGGTTGTTAACAATCAACTGGCTAGGAGTGAAAGGTGTAACAATAGATTGTAAAAAAAATTAATTTTCATCTGTTACTGGCGTACATAATCCATAATGGCTCCCATAACTGCGCGATTTTGCGGCATTTTTTGTATTTGTTATAAAGTTCACATACTTTACGCGGTATTCCGCAAAGTTTTTTAAATTTTTAAAGAACGACTGATTTTTGTAAACATAATGTCATTAGTAGCGTTGAGGAAGGTTTTGTGTCTCAAACTGGGAATCGCTGGTTGGTTAAAGTCGTGTTGGTGGTGGCTCTTTTGGCTTTCGTGGGAGTTTCAATGGTTCCTATCATAGCTGCAATTAATGATTCACGCAGTTCGGAGACTAATACACAAAGCAGTACCAAAGGCAGTTCGACGAATGGTGACCCGAAATCGAAGCTGGAAGACCAGGTACGAGGTTATGAATCGGTTTTACAAAGAGAGCCGGAAAATCAAATTGCCCTTAAAGGCTTACTCGAAGCACGGCTTCAGTTATTAGCACTCAAACAAGGAAATGTTAAAGATGTAATCGAACCTTTAGAAAAGCTCGCAAAGCTCAATCCAGACCAAACAAAATACGCGGTACTTTTAGCACAAGCCAAGCAGCAATTGGGGGATAAGGAAGGTGCTGCCACTGCTCTACGCACCGTCTTGGAAACTAAACCAGGTAACATGGACGCGCTCCAAGGTATGGTCTCGCTGCTGATGAGCCAAAAACCTCCCCGTCCCGAAGCTGCAATTGGTTTGCTCCAAGATACCCTTGCGAAAGCTCCCCAGGCAAATAAAATCGAACCTGGTAGTGTTGATGCGATCGCAATCCATGTTCTTCTGGGAAATATTCACGCTTCACAAAAACGTTACGCAGAAGCTTTCAAAGTTTACTAGAAAGCAACCAAAAGCGACCCTAAAGATTTTCGCCCCATTTGGGCTAAAGCACTAGTCCTTAAAGACCAAGGCAAAATCGACGAAGCTAAACCTTTATTTGTCAATGCAGCTGCCCTAGCACCTGCCCAATACAAAGACGAAATTAATAAAACTGCAACCGAAACTCCAGCACCTACACCGACTGCGACACCTTAGTGCCATGTACGGGCGGGGTTCCCCCGCCCCGCCCTTACGAATGATACGATTGACAAGTCTATGGGTGGAATATTTTATTTTCACAGAAGTCCCGAATCAAAAAATTTACAATTATTAATAATTTATCGGCTTACAACTGAACTTTAGTTTAGTGTTTTTATGGAACTACTCAATGCAAGATATTAAAAATGTAGATTCCGTTTCCTACGTGAGATTAGTCGGATTGCGGTTTAGCCTTTGAACAGGCAGTTATGCTCGTAATTCTTCGTCTATAAATGCGACTTATCATAAAAGATGATTTTATCAAGCAGTGAAACTCCTAACACTGACCAATTACAAACTAAGCGAATAATAGCGATAGATATGTTGCGAGGGCTGGTAATGGTGTTAATGGTGTTAGACCATACGCGAGATTTTTTCACTAATGTTCGCTTTCGGGCTACAGACTTGACCCAGACAAACATACCTCTATTTCTCACCCGTTGGGTTACTCATTTATGCGCTCCCACATTTATATTTTTGGCTGGGGTAGCAGCCTATCTTTATTATGTCCGCCGACCACAAAGTAAGCAAGAACTTTCACGGTATCTGATAATTCGTGGTTTGTGGTTGGTGTTTCTGGAGTTGACAGTAGTACGTTTTGCTTGGCTATTTGACCCAACATACTCTTTTTCGATGGCAGGTGTACTATGGGCAATTGGTTGGTCAATGGTCGTTTTAGCAGCATTGATTTATTTGCCAATCCCTGTGATATCTGTAGTCGCAATTTTGCTCATAGGTGGACACAATTTATTTGATAATATTCATGCCGAACAATTAGGAAGATGGGGGTGGTTGTGGGCAGTACTGCATGAACCAAAAATGTTCACACTTTTTCCTAATAAAATTTTTTATATTGGCTATCCCCTCATTCCTTGGATTGGGGTGATGGCAATAGGTTATGCATTTGGCACTGTGTTTAACAAAGATAAAATGACTCGGCAGCGATTATTGCGGCGGTTGGGACTGGGTTTAATTGCTGGCTTCGTCGTTCTTCGTGCCCTGAATATATATGGTGACCCGCAACCTTGGTCAGTGCAAACTAAGTTCTCTTACACCATACTATCGTTCATCAACTGTTATAAATATCCACCTTCATTGCTTTATTTATTAATGACACTCGGTCTGGCAATGCTTTTGCTTTACCTGTTTGAAAAGCAAAGATGGAGAATCTTTAAACCTCTAGTGTTATTTGGTCAGGTTCCTTTATTTTTTTATATAGTCCACCTTTGGCTCATCCATATCACTGCAATCTTACTGGCTTTACCTAAATATGGTTTAAAGGCAATTATTCTGCCTTTTTTAAACTCCCGCCTGATGCCAACAGATTATGGATACGATTTACCAATGATTTATAATCTTTGGATAATCATGATAATTCTGCTTTATCCCCTTTGTAATTGGTTTATGAATTACAAGACAAAACATCGTAAAAAGCTGGTAAATTAAATATAAATATCGAAGTTGGCTCGGACAGTAATGAAATTATCAAAATTTTACAAATTTAGCTTTTGGTTAATCGCTCTTGCACTTTTAGGATGGATGACACCATCAAAAGCATCAATGTTAGTAACTAGCATTCGTAATGATAGCATCTTACGTTACGACGATAAAACAGGAGAATTTATTGATACTTTTATTCCTTCTAATGCAAATGGGTTAAATGGTCCAGCAGGTATGACAATTGGGGCGGATGGATTACTTTATGTCATTAGTATTCGTACCGATAGCATCTTACGTTATGACGCTCAAAGCGGAGCATTTATTGATACTTTTTTAAGCGATAAGGCACTTAATTTTGTAGAGGATTTAACTTTTGGACCAGATGAAAATTTCTATCTTTCAAGTTTGAGCAACCAGCAAAGTCAAAATAAGGTTGTACGCTATGACGGTAAAACTGGCGCTTTTCTCGATAACTTTGTGCCACCTGGTAGCAGTGGAATATTTGGACCAGTTGGCATTGGCTTTGGAGGGGATGGAAATTTATATGTAGGTAATGTTTTTGATGGTGAGATTTTACGCTACAACGGCAAGACAGGAGCATTCATTGATACTTTTATTAAAGGTAATAAGGGCGATAGATTTGCCGACTTTACTTTTGGAGCAGACGGTAATCTTTATATTGCTAATCCTGGTACTGATAGTGTTTCCCGCTACAATAGCACTACAGGAAAATTTATTGATACTTTTGTTAAGAGCGGTAGTGGAGGGCTTGACCGTCCTGTTGAAGCTGTCTTTGGATTAGACGGTAATTTATATGTCAACAGTTTTGAAACTGATAGTATTCTCCGCTACGACGCAAAAACAGGAGATTTTCTTGATGCTTTTGTGACTACAGGTCGAGGTGGCTTAGATGGACCGACTTCGATAGTATTTGTCAAAGATATTCCAGAGCCTAACTATGTGCCCACAATCTTAACTTTTGTTTTTGTTAGTGGTTTATTAAAGCTAAGTGGTTCATGTTATAAGTTCTGATGGGTAGTGCGTTCAAGGCTGCCTTGAACGCATCACCAAATCTTTTTCAACCCATCAGAATTAATTGCATGGAGTACTAATGCTTCGTGTCATAAGTTTTGATGGGTCGTAGCATAGGCGTCTCGCCTGTGCAGTCCGGTCAGGCGGGACGCCTAACCTACGAGTAACAATATATACTATCAAAATTAATGACATGAAGTACTAATAGTCCATGTCATTAATTTTGATGGGTTCAAAAAGATTTTGTAGTGCGGGCATCTTGCTCGCGTAGCATATAAAGCGAGCAAGATGTAAGCCCTGCGGGCTGGCGCAAGCCTACGCACTACCCATCAAAATTAATGAGACAAACTACTAATACTCCATGTAATAAGTTTTAATGGGTTGTTCGTAGTTGCGCTACCCTCAAAATTAATGACACAAGCCACTAATCGAGAGGGTTAGAATC